>JACQAD010000085.1 GCA_016195125.1 Magnetospirillum sp. | reverse complement strand
GTCCTGTTCAACGCCAATTCCCCCGGCCCGGTCTATCAGGCCGGCTGCCGTCATGTTTTCGGTGACGATCCCTGCGGCATGAATCCCGCTGCCCTGGCGGTGGCCGCCACCGTGACCGGAATGTCCTCGACCAGCACCATCATCTGCGACTTGGCCGGTGCCGACCATGCCTGGGATCACGGCCGGGTGATTATGGCGTCCGGTCTCAATGCCGGCCTGACCCGCTCGGTCAAGACCTCGTCGCCGGGCCGGCTCGAATTGTATGGCCCGTTCCCCTATCCGCCCCAGCCCGGCGAGACCTTTTCCGCCATGCCCGGCTGCGACAAGACCCTGGCCCGCTGCACGAGCCATGCGAACGCCGTTCGCTTCGGCGGCCTGCCCTTCGTGCCGGTGCCCGAAACGGGAACCTGACCCCGACGAGCCGGGGCAAACCAAGCAAAAGGATACCGTCATGGCCGCCACCGAAGCCCGCGCCCGGGTGATCGCCGAGGCCCTGCTGTGGGAACGAACGCCCTACCGGCACCAGGGCCGGGTCAAGGGGGCGGGCTGCGATTGCGCCATGTTCCCGGCCGAGGTCTATGCCGCCGCCGGGGTGATCCCGCCCCTGGACGAGATCCCCTATTACCCCGAGCAGTGGAACCTGCACCGGGATGCCGAACGCTATCTCGACATGGTGCTGCGCTATGCCCGCGAGATCCCCGAACCCACCGGCCCCGCCGATTTCGTGCTGTGGCGCTACGGCCGCACCCTGTCCCACGGCGCCATCATTCTCGACTGGCCGCGCATCATCCATTCGACCAAGCCGGTCGGGGTGACCCAGGACAATGCGCGGCTGAACGCCACCCTCGCCGATCCCCGCCGCGAGCGGCGCTTCTTCACCTTGTGGTGATTTCCCATGATGCTGTTCGGACAGACCTCCAAGCCCCCCGTCGCCCAGCAGGCCCCGGCCTATGGCGCCATTCGGGTCAGCTCGTCCTGCTATGGCGGGGTGATTTCCGGCGTCCTGGGCAGCACCCGGGTGCCGTGGAATCTGGCCTGGAGCGACGATTTCCAGTCCATTGCCCATAGCAGCGGTGGCGGTGGTGGCGGTGGCGGCAAGAACAGCGGCGGCGGCGGGGGTCTCGCACGGATTGGTATCCGGCATCGGCGCCATCTGGCAGGGCAAGACCGTCACCACCCTATCGGCCCTGGGCGGCACCTTGTTGAGCGGCGCCCTGGGGCAGGATCCCTGGGGCTATCTCACTACCCGCCACCCCGACAAGGCCATCGGCTATTCGGGCCTGGCCGGCATCGGCTTCGGCCCGCTCGACCTGGGCGACAGCAATTCCATGCCCAATTTCGGCTTCGAGGCCATCGGCGGGTCCGCCGCGCCGCCGGCCCGAATCCGCTATTCAGCGGTGACCGGCCATGTGGATCTGCAGCCGCTCGACCTCGGCAGCGGTATTTTCGGCGACGACGTCGCCGCCATTCTCGCCGGCAATCAGGCGCAGATCGCCGCCGATATCGCCGCCGGCAAGACCCCGGTCTGGGACACCCATATTTCCTGGGCGGTGAAGCGGCTGCTGACCGCGCCGTGGGGGGCGCAATTCCCGCTTGCCCATGTGGGCGCCCTGACCGTGTTCTCCACCTATTGCCAGGCCTATGGCTTCTTCATGTCCGCCAGCCTGGACGAGGCGCGGCCGACCAACGAGATCCTCAACGACTGGGTCACCGCCGCCGGCGCCGAATTCGTCTGGTCGGGCGGCGTGCTGGAGATCGTGCCCTACAGCCTCAGCCCGGTGACCGGCAATGGCGTGACCTACACGCCCGATCCCACCCCGGTCTATGACCTCGGGCCGGACGACTTCGTCCGGGCGGATAATGACGACCCGTCACCGCTGGTCAAGGTCTCGCGGCGCAAGCTGGCCGACGTCTACAACCGGGTCAAGGTCGAGTATCTCGACAGCGCCAACGCCTACAACGTCGCCGTGGCGGCGGCCGAGGATCCCGCCCATATCGACACCTTCGGCCTGCGCGAGGCGCCGGTCATCAAGGCCCACCAGATCCAGGAGGGCGCCGTCGCCCAACTGGCTGCCGATCTGGCCCTGGCCCGACATATGAGCGTCCTGACCGAATACCAGTTTCCCCTGGGCTGGCGGCATTGCCGCCTCGAGCCCATGAAGGATCTGGTCACCCTGACCTATCCCGAATCCGACCTGGACCACGAACTGGTCCGGGTCATCAAGATCGAGGAGGACGAGGACGGCCGCCTGACCGTCGATGCCGAGGAGGTGCCCGAGGGCATCTCGGTGCCCCGCGCCCGCCTGACCTTCCAGGCCTCGACCTCCTTTGCCCTCGATGTCAACGCCGCGCCCGGCCCGGCCAATGCCCCGGTGCTGTTCGAGGCTCCCGATGGGCTGGCCGCCACCGGCCTCGAGGTCTGGATCGGCGCGTCCGGCGGCCCGATCTGGGGCGGCTGCTACGTCTGGGTCTCGGAAACCGGCGACAGCTATGCCCCCGTCGGCCATATCGTCAATCCGGCCCGTACTGGCCATCTGGCCGCCGCCCTGGTGGCGGGGAATTCGCCCGACCTGGTCAATGTGCTTGCTGTGGACCTGGGCGAAAGCCGTGGCCAGCTCCAGGCCGCCGATCTGATCGATGCCCAGTCGCTCAACACGCTGTGCTGGGTAGCATCGCCGGCCGGCGGCGGAGAGCTCCTGGCTTACAAGGATGCGACGCTGGTCGGGCCGGATCAGTACGATCTGGGTTATCTGGTGCGCGGCGCCTTCGGCACCGACATCGTCGCCCATCCCATCGGCGCTGATTTCATGCGCCTGGACGGCGCCGTGTTCAAGTACCCATTCCGCGCCGACCAGATCGGCAAGACCATCCTCTTCAAGCTGCAATCCCATAACATCTGGGGCGGCGGTATCGAGGATCGGGCGCAACTGCAGGCCTATACCTACACCATCCGGGGCTCGGCCCTGGCCTCGCCGCTGCCCGCCGTCACCGGCCTGACCACCGCCTTCGTCGCCGGCATTACCAACCTGACCTGGGCGACGGTGACCGATTTCCGGTCTCCCATCGACTACGAGGTCCGGCAGGGTCCGAGCTTCAATTCCGCCCAGGTCATCGGCCGCACTCCGCTGACCCAGGCCCCGACCTATGGCGACGGCACGTATTGGGTGGCTGCCCATTACAAGCTGCCGGGCGGCGGCGATGTCTATTCGGCCAATCCGGTCTCGGTGGTGGTGACCGGGTCGCAACTGGTCAGCAACGTCATCGCCGCCTATGACGAGGCCGCCACCGGCTGGTCGGGCACGGTCACCGGCGGCCAGGCCGTCGCCGGCGCCATCCAACTGGCGGGGGTGGGCGATATCCTGGCCGTGGCCAATGTGCTGGCCCTGGCCGACCTGATCTATTACGGCGGCTTCGGTACCGGCTATTACACCGTGCCCGCCAGCCATCGCATCAATATCGGCCGGGTGGCGCCGTGTGCGGTGGCGGCATCGGTCACGATCCGCGGCCAGTCGATCCATGACAACGTCCTGGCCGTGACCGATGCCCTGTCCATCAGCGACGTGACCGGGTTTCTTCTTGGCCCCAACGTGGATGCCAGCGTGCAGATCCGCCTGTCCCAGGACGGGACGTCCTGGGGAGCATGGCAGGACTGGATTCCCGGAACCTTCAGCGCCATGGCGTTCGACTTCCGGGTGAGGATCGTCAGCTGGGACGCTCAGACCATTCCGGTGTTGTCGGGGTTCAAATTCTCGGTCGATGTGCCGGACCGCACCGAGGACCACGCGGTGATCCTGGGAGCGGGGGCGGCCACCATCATTACCTATCCCGGCGCCGCCTTCAACGGCTCCAAGGGCGGGCAGGGCGTGGCGCCCAATCCGCAGATCACCATCGTCGGAGCCCAGGCCGGCGACGATCTGGTGCTGAGCGGCATTACCCTGGCGGGCTTTTCCGTCCAGGTGGTCAACGGCGGCGCCATCGTTGCGCGAACCATCAACTATCGCTCCCAGGGGTATTGATCCATGAGCCAGGCCCTAATCGTCATCCCGACCACCGGGGTATTGTCCGGACTCGCGCTGGCCCAGGCCATCAACGCCGCCAACGCCGCCATCTCCAGCCTGTTGGCCGGTCCCAGCGCCCCCACCGCCGCCGGCCTGGGGCTGGCATCGCTGGCCGGCCTGCCCTGGCACGATACCGCCTCGGGCACGCTCAAGGTCCGCGACCAGGCCGATGGCGCCTGGATCACCATCGGGACGTTCGATGAAACAGCCAAGACGTTCCGGCCCGCCGGACTGGCCACCGTGGCGACGACCGGCGCCTATGCCGACCTGTCCGGCAAGCCGTCGCTTGGGACGGCATCCGCCAAGAATACCGGCACCAGCGGCAACGTCGTGGCCCTGCTCGACGGCGCCAACACCTACAGCGCCCCCCAGACGGCGGGCACTCAGGCATTGACCGATGCCGCCACCGTCACCATCGCCATCACCGCCCAAGTGTGGACCTTGACGACCACGGCGGCGCGGACCATGGGGGCTCCGACCGGCGGCACTGCCGGCACGGCTTACCTGCTGGTGCTCAACACGGGCGGGTTCACCCCGTCGTGGAACACGGCGTTCGATTGGGGCACCGCCGGGCCGCCGTCAGGGCTCACCGGCATTTGCACCTTTGACATCTACTATGACGGCTCGAAGTACCGCATCTCGACCCGTTCGGTTGGTGGTGCGTAATGGCGACGGTCAATCTCGGTGGCGGCGCCATGGCGAGTGGCTACCAGATCACCAACAGCATCCGGCTGAACGGCACGAGCGACTGTCTCACGCGGACACCGGGTGTTGCTGGGAACCGGCAGAAGTGGACAGTCTCAACGTGGGTGAAGCGAGCGACCCTCGGGGCGCAGCAGTGCATCATCAGCGGCGATCCCAACGCCGGAAACCCGATCTGGATCGGCTTCAATGCGTCCGATCAACTACAGGTAAACCTCAATGGATCGACATACCGCGTCACCAGCGCATTCTACCGTGACCCCTCTGCACTTCTGCATGTCGTGGTGGCGCTTGATGCTACTGCGGCGTCTTTGCGCATATGGGTCAATGGCTCTGAAATAACGGCGTGGGCCACGAATGTCGCTGTCCCAAACAGCAACTTCGGCATCAACAATAACACCCTCCACGCCATCGGCTACATGGTTGGGTACACCAACTACTTCCCTGGCTACCTCTCCGACTTCTACTTGGTGGATGGCCAAGCCCTCACGCCATCGTCATTCGGCAAAGGTTCGCCGGAAGACCCCAACAAGTGGGTGCCCATCAAGTACAGCGGAACCTACGGCGCCAACGGCTGCAAGCTGGCCTTCGGCTCAAGCGGCGCTCTCGGGACCGACACCAGCGGCAACGGCAACAACTGGACCGTCACCGGCTCGCCGGTGCAGACGACCGATACGCCAACGAACAACTATTGCACATGGAATCCTCTTGATCACTATGGGGCCAACACCTTCACGAACGGGAACCTGACCGCCTCGACCGCGTCCGGCGGCGCGTCCATCTCGGGCACTCAGTATGTCTCGTCCGGTCTGTGGTACTTCGAGATCAAGCGCGATGCCTCTGCCGACAACCAGTTCGGTGTCATCTCTGGTCAGTACCCAGCCGGAAACGCCGCAGTGGCGGTCAATCGTCGTTGTTGGCGAGACGCCAGCGGCACGCCGTCATGGCTTACCGACGGCGGCAATGCGGGCTCTGGCTCTGCCGTCGCTCTCGCCAATGGCGACACGCTCCAGGTCGCGCTCGATCTTACCAATGGCGCGGCTTACTTCGGCAAGAACGGCACTTGGATGAACAGTGGCGTTCCTACGTCTGGAGCGTCTAAGACCGGAGCTATCTGGACCGACCTGAGCGGTAACTCGTGGGCGCCGTTCATCGGCGGTAACGCAGCGGAGTACGGCACTGCCAACTTCGGCGCAACCGCCTTCGCCTACGCCCCGCCGACCGGGTTCAAAGCCCTCTGCACCGCCAATCTCCCCGCCGTGGCGATCCCGCAGCCCAAGAAGCATTTCGATGTGAGCCTTCGTGGTGGCACCAGCGCCACGGCCAATGTCACCGGCAAGCTGTTTCAGCCTGATCTTTCGTGGACCAAGGCCCGCTCTGCTGCCGCCGATGGGCGTCACTCGCTCTATGACAGCGTGCGCGGCGCGAACAAGCGTCTGAGCAGCAATCTCACCAACGCCGAGGCCACGGACACCGATTGCCTTATGTCGTTCAACAGCGACGGCGTGACCTTCGGCTCCGACGCAGCTAACAACCTCGTGAACCAGACTGGGCAAACCTACGTTGACTGGCTTTGGAAGGCCGGTGGCGCTGCCGTCACCAACAACGCCGGGTCGATCTCCAGTCAGGTGAGCGTGAACGCGGCGGCTGGGTTCTCTGTTGGAACCTACATCCCTGCTGGTGCAGCCGCGACTGTCGGCCACGGTCTTGGTGCCGCTCCCGCTATCGTCATCGTGAAGCAGCGCAGCTCCCCGACTCGTTCATGGATGGTCTACCACAAGTCGCTCGGAGCCACTCAGTATCTCCAGCTTGAAAGCACAATGGCTGCGGCCACGCTGTCCACCATCTGGAATAGCACTGCGCCGACCAGCACCGTATTCAGCATCGGCACTGATACGACGGTTAGCGCCAACGGCCTGAGCTTCTCGTTCCTGGCCTTCGCGGAAATCCCCGGCTACAGCAAGGCGTTCTCATTTAGGGGCAATGGTTCGGCAGACGGCCCGTTCGTCTATCTGGGCTTCCGTCCGCGATACATCATGATCAAGCGTAGCGATGCTGCTGGGAACGATTGGTTTATCTTCGACTCTGCCCGTGACACTTACAACCAAGTAGCAACCGAGTTGTATGCTGACTTGGCGGCAGCCGAGTCCTCATCGACACACTACATCGACTTCACTGCAAACGGCTTCAAGCTGCGAACTTCCTATGCTGGCGTGAATGCCGCTGGGACGTTCATCGGCATCGCCTTCGCTGAATTCCCCTTCGGCGGCTCCAATGTCGCCCCGTGCCCGGCCCGATAGGAGAGATCATGGACTGGTATCACAAAGACCTCGGTTATCTCTCGGCGGATGCCGCTTTCACCCTCGATGAGGTTCAATACCCCTCCGGGTGGCTGCGCCACGCCGCGGATGGCGAGCGCACCGCCCTGGGCTTTGTGCCCACCACCATCGGCGCCAAGCCCGACGAACGGTATTATTGGGTCGAGGAGCACCGCAACGGCCCGGCCATCACCTATACCGGCACGCCGAAGGCGCTCGACCAGATCAAGGCACTCCGGCTGGCCGATCTGAAGGTCAAGCGCGATGCGGTGCGGAATGGCGGAATCACGGTTGGCGGCATCCTCCTCGCGACGGATCGGGACAGCTGCTCGGACCTGACCGGCAAGGCACTGACCCTGCAGATCGACCCGACGATCCCTTCGGTCAACTGGAAGGTCGACGGCGTCTTGATATCGATCCCGCGGGATCAGTTCATACAGACCTCCCTGGCGATCTCGCACTTTGTCCAGGCGTGCTTTGACAACGAAGGGGCCCACAGCGTGGCGATCGGCGCCCTGACGGACCCGGAGGCGGTGATTGCCTACGACATCGCCACCGGCTGGGGCGCCCCCTCGGCGCCGGCACCCTGATCCGCCGCTTCCGGTTCTTTTCCCACCCGCCCCCGCGGCCGCCCTGAGCGGCCTTTTTCATGCTTGGAGCCG
>JACQAD010000004.1 GCA_016195125.1 Magnetospirillum sp. | reverse complement strand
TCACCGCCGAATACGGCATGCTGCCGCGCTCCACCCATACCCGCACCGACCGCGAAGCCGCCAAAGGCAAGCAATCGGGCCGGACCCACGAGATCCAGCGCCTGCTCGGGCGTTCGTTGCGTTCGGTTACCGATTTGACCGCCATGGGCGAGCGTCAGATCAAGATCGATTGCGACGTGCTCCAGGCCGATGGCGGCACCCGCACCGCCTCCATCACCGGCGCCTTCGTCGCCCTGCATCTGGCCTTCCAGCGGCTGGTGCGCCTGGAAATGCTGAAGGCGGTGCCGCTGACCGATCACGTGGCCGCCATCTCCTGCGGCCTGTACGAGGGGGTCGCGGTCCTCGACCTGGATTATCCCGAGGATTCCAACGCCCAGGCCGACGCCAATTTCGTCATGACCGGCACCGGCGGCATCGTCGAAATCCAGGGCACCGCCGAGGAGCGGCCCTTCTCGCGCGCCCAGTTCCTGGAACTGACCGATCTGGCCGAAGCCGGCATCCACCAGCTGGTCGAGGCCCAGAAGAAGGCTCTGGGACTCTGATGAGCCGGAAATTCGAAGGCGGCAGGCTGGTCATCGCCAGCCACAATGCCGGCAAGGTCCGCGAAATCGGTGAATTGCTGGCCCCCTTCGGCACCGAAGTGGTCTCGGCCGGGGCGCTGGGACTACCCGAGCCCGAGGAGACCGGCGAGTCCTTCGTCGAAAATGCCGAGCTCAAGGCCCTGGCCGCCGCCACCGCCTCGGGCCTGCCGGCCCTGGCCGACGATTCCGGGCTGGCGGTGGAAGCCCTGGCCGGGGCGCCGGGCATCTATTCGGCGCGCTGGGCCGGCCCGTCCAAGGATTTCGCCCACGCCATGGCCAAGGTCCATTCGGTCCTGGGTGACGAGAAGGACCGCAGCGCCCGCTTCGTCTGCGCCCTGACTCTGGCCTGGCCCGACGGCCATTGCGAAAGCTTCGAGGGCATCGTCGAGGGCGACATCGTCTGGCCGCCCCGCGGCGAGAACGGCTTCGGCTACGATCCCATCTTCCTGCCCAAGGGCGGCACCCTGACCTTCGGCGAGATGGATGCCGCCGCCAAGCACGCCATCAGCCACCGCGCCAACGCCTTCGCCCTGCTGGTGGCGGCGTGCTTCAAGACGGGCTGAGTTGACCAGTCCCGGCTTCGGCATCTACATCCACTGGCCGTTCTGCCTGTCGAAGTGCCCCTATTGCGACTTCAACAGCCATGCCGGCCACGCCATCGACCATCGGCGCTGGCGGACAGCGTTATTGGCCGAGCTGGATCATTTCGCCGCCGAAACCCCGGACCGGACCCCCACCAGCATTTTTTTCGGCGGCGGCACCCCCTCGCTGATGGACCCGGAGACCGCCGGCACCCTGGTGGCGGCGATCCGCTCGCACTGGACCTGTGGCCCCGATCTGGAAGTGACCCTGGAGGCCAATCCCACCAGCGTCGAGGCCGGGCGCTTCGCCGCCTTCCGAGACGGCGGCGTCAATCGCCTGTCCCTGGGAGTTCAGGCCCTGGACGCGGCCTCCCTGGCCTTTCTCGGCCGCCAGCATTCCGCCGACGAGGCTCTGGCGGCCTTGGCATTGGCCCAGGACACCTTTCCGCGCGTCTCCTTCGACCTGATCTATTCGCGGCCAGGCCAGAATGCCGCGGCGTGGCGCCAGGAATTATCCCGCGCCCTTGATCTGGCCGGCGAGCATCTGTCCCTGTATCAGCTGACCGTCGAGGACGGCACCATGTTCGCCCCGGCCCAGGCCAGGGGCGACTTCGTCCTGCCCGACGAGGACGAGTCCATCTCTCAGTTCGAACTGACCCAATCCCTGTGCGAGGCGGCGGGCCTGCCCGCCTATGAGATCTCCAACCATGCCCGGCCGGGCGCCGAATGCCGCCACAACCTGACTTATTGGCGGGGCGGCGAGTGGTTGGGAATTGGTCCCGGCGCCCATGGACGATTCGGGGGCGAGGCCCTGGCCCAGACCCGTTCGCCCGGTACCTGGCTGGCCGAGGTGGAGGCCCGCGGCCACGCCACCGCCGTCCGCGCCGCCCTGGCGCCAGAGGAGCGCCGCAACGAGCTGGTGCTGATGGGATTGCGCCTGAGGGACGGCCTTGACCCAGCCCTGCTGGCGGAGGTGGAGCCCGCCCTTGACCGCCAGGGCCTCACCCGCATGATCGAGGGCGGCTTCGTGATCCAGGATGGCAAAGGCCTGCGCACCACCCCTGCCGGGCGGCTGGTACTCAACGCCGTGCTGGGACAGTTGCTGGCCTGACCTATTGGAACGAAGTCGGTGCCGCTCCCACCTCGCGGGCACCGTTGGGGTTGATCTCCTTGACGGTCAGGCCGCGCTCGGCAACCCCCGACACCCCCAGGCGGAAGATGCCGTCCACCCCGGCGAAACCGTTGGGGTTCTGCAACGTGGCCGAGCCGTACTCGCCCAGCCCATTGCGGGCCAAGGCGGCGGCCAGGGCCGAGGAATCGTAGGCAATGCCCGCCAATCCCCCCAGGCGCGGCGGCACCGCCCCGAAGGCCTTGGTATAGCGCTGCTCAAAAGCGGCATGTCCCGCCACAGGCGGCGCCGGGTACCAGCCGCCCACCAGGGCCGGCTCGGTGGCCAGACGCGGATCATCCCACAGCAAGGTGCCCAGCAGGCGCGGCACCTCGGCCCCACCCTCGCTCAGGTAATAAGACAGCAGCGAGGCGATGTTGCGCAGCCGGACCCCGTCATCGGGCAGCAGGATGGCGTCATAGGCCGAACCGGGCACGCCCTTGCCGGTAACCCCCTTGCGGGCCGCGAAGCGCTTGACGGTCGGCGTGAAGTCGCTGGCATTGGGGTCGTAATACTCCACCGCCACCACCTCCAGACCCTGGGCGGCGGCGGCCTCCTTGGCGGCCTCGGCCACGGCGCGGCCGTAATCGTCGAGGCGGACCAGCACGCCGATGCGGCGCAGACCCTGCTCGCGGGCATGGCTCAGCACGCGGGCCACCTGCGGACCGGGCAGGAAACCCAGGGCGTAGACGCCGTTGCCGGCCACCGAGCGGTCGGTGGTGAAGGCCAGCATGGGGATGGCCTGTTCGCGGGCCAGGGGCGCCACCGCCTTGACCTCGAAGCTGAACACCGGCCCCAGAATGATGTCGGCGCCCTGGGTGATGGCCAGCTGGGCGGCAGCGGCGGCCCCCTCGGCGGTCCCCTTGGTGTCGAGGGGAATCAGGTTGAACTTGGCATCGGCGATCTCGAACAGGGCCAGCTGGGCGGCATTGGACAGGGCCTGACCGGTGGCGGCCTGCGGCCCCGACAGGGGCAGCAGCAAGGCGGCGCGGACCTCGCCCTGATGCAGTGCCTTGACCGGGACGGCGGGCAGTGTGACCGGGGCCGCCGGAACCATGACCGGCGGCGCGTTGAGGGTCTCCGTTTCGGTTCCGGCGGGCGGCAGCCTGCCGGGCAGGGTCTCTTGCGTCAGCGGCGGCGGCAGGGCGGCGGTCCCGGCCGGGGCAGGGCGGGCGGGCGGCGGCACCGGCTGGGCCTTCACCGCGGGCCCCGGCACCGGAGCCGGCAGGGGTTGCACCTGGGGAGCGGGCTTGGTTCCGCCGAGCCAAGGTGGTACCTCTGGCGCTTGTTGACAGCCCGACACCACCAACATGGCGGCACACAATGGCAGGAATGCGGCGGAGCGCCAGCGGATCGCGGAACGGCGCAAGCGAACCCTCCTCGGAGATGGAAGCCGGCACGGTCGATCCCGCCGGTGAAACTGAGGCAAAAGGTAGCCCTTGGGGACGCGGAAGTAAACCGAGCGCCGGGCTCTATCTGGTGGCCACCCCCATCGGCAATTTGCGCGACATCACGCTGCGCGCCCTCGACGTTCTGGCCCATGCCGATGTGGTGGCCTGCGAGGACACCCGGATCACCGGGCGCCTGATGCAGCTGCTGGGTCTCAAGGCGCCGCTCACCCCCTATCACGACCACAATGCCGACAAGGCCCGCCCCGGCCTGCTCAACCGTCTGCGCGAGGGTCAGGTGGTGGCCCTGGTCTCCGATGCCGGCACC
>JACQAD010000003.1 GCA_016195125.1 Magnetospirillum sp. | reverse complement strand
TGGAAAACCTCAAGGAACTGGTCTCGGCCCTGGAGGCTTACGAATCCCTGGCCAGCTTCCTCGAACACGTGGCCCTGGTCATGGACAACGATGCCAAGGCCGAGGGCGACAGCGTCGTCATCATGACGTTGCACGGCGCCAAGGGGCTGGAATTCGATTCGGTGTTCCTGCCCGGCTGGGAGGAGGACGTCTTCCCCCATTCCCGCGCCCTGGACGAATCCGGCACCAAGGGGTTGGAGGAGGAGCGCCGCCTGGCCTATGTGGGCCTGACGCGGGCGCGCAAACGGGTGCTGATCACCTTCGCCGCCAACCGCCGCATCTATAACCAGTGGAAGTCCCAGCTGCCGTCCCGCTTCGTCGAGGAATTGCCCGAGGAGAACGTGGAACGCTCGGGCGAGCGCGGCCTGTATGGCGGCGGCCTCGAGGAATCCCGTGCCGCCTGGAACGATCCCGCCTGGAGCAACGCCCGCTTCGGCCGCCCGCGCCGCGACGCCGCCCAACCCTCGCTGTCCCAGGTCAAGCCGCGGGAAAGCCAAGGCACCTTCAAGGTGGGCCAGCGGATCTTCCACGATAAATTCGGCAACGGCACGGTGCTGGCCCTGGACGGCAACAAGCTGGAAATCGACTTCGACAAGGCCGGCACCAAGAAGGTGCTCGACAGTTTCGTCCAGGCCACCTGACCCCTTCGGAGAGTTTGCGCATGCCCCCCGTCTTTCCCGATATCTGGCGCCTGCGCCTGACCGTCTCCATGGAGACCCTGCCGGTGTTCGAGGAGGTGTTCGAGCGCGTGGCCGAGGCCGTCACCATGTTCATGGAAGACCGCTCGGGCATTTCCGACGGCGAATGCGACTGGTTCCTGGAAGGCTTTTCGCGTACGCCGCCCGATCGGACGGCCATCGTCTCGTCCCTGGCGGCGGTGGCCGCCGCCAATGGCATCGACGCGCCGCCGCTGGACATCGACATGCTGCCCAACGTCGATTGGGTGTTGGAGAATCTGCGCGACTTCCCGCCCATCGCCGCCGGACGGTTCTTCGTCCATGGCTCGCATTGGGACGGCAAGCCGCCGGTGGGCAGTATCGGTATCGAGATCGACGCCGGCACCGCCTTCGGCTCGGGCGAGCATGCCACCACCCGCGGCTGCCTGCTGGCGCTTGATACCCTGGCCAAGCAGCACCGGCGCCGCCATGTGCTGGATCTGGGCTCGGGCTCGGGGATTCTCGGCATCGCGGCGGCCAAGTGCTGGTCCGCCATGGTGGTGTGCACCGACATCGATCCTTCGGCGGTCAAGGTACTGGCCGGCAACGCCGCCAATAACGGCGTCGCCCGCTATGTCACGGCAGTGGTCAGCGATGGCTACCGCAATCCGGTGGTGGGCCGCGGCAAGCCTTACGACCTGATCTTCGCCAATATCCTGGCGCGGCCGCTCTGCCGCTTCGCCCCCGACCTAGCCAACCATCTGGCGCCGGGCGGGCTGGCCATCCTGTCCGGCCTGCTGGAGCGTCAGGAACGCATGGTCATGGCCAATCACGAAGCCCAGGGCCTGAGGCTGAAGCGTCGTTTCGTCATCGATGGCTGGGCCACGCTGGTCATCGGCAGATAAGATCGGGTCCATACCTTAGACCATCAGACATAGTGTTTATGACCTGACATTCCACGCTTCGGCATCACACCTGTTCCTGGGTAGCTGCCGCACAAGGGGATGGTGTCATGGCTTCGATTCATCTAACGCTCAAGGTGCGTATTTTCGCTGCCGTCGGTCTGGTCGGCCTGGCCGCCGTGGCCATGGCGGTGGTCGGCATCCGCTCCATGGCCACCTATCACCAGTATGTCATGGAAATGGAAAGCGCCTCGCGCCGGGCGGTGATCGGTGAGAAGGTCAACGGCCTGATCAATGCCGTGGTGATGGATTCCCGTGGCATCTACATGAGCCGCAATCCCGCCGAAGCCGAAAAATACGCTCCTCCCATCCTCAAGAATGTGGCCGAGATCCAAAGGCTGATGGAGGAATGGGGGGGCTTGGTGCCCGAAGCCGAGCGCGACAGGCTCAAGCCCGCCGTCGCCCATGCCGCCGAGTTTGCCGCCTTCCGTGCCGAGCTGGTGCGTCTGGGCCGCGAGGTGGGCACGGCTGAGGCGCGGACCTATGGCGACAACGATGCCAACCGGACCAACCGTCAGGCCCTGAACAAGCAGATCGAGATGCTGGCCGGGGCCAATGCCGCCAAGGTGACCGAGCTGGTGGCGGGACTGGATTCCTTCTACGAGGCCCGGCTGCAGGCGATGATCTGGCTGGCGGTGCTGGGGTTGGCCGCCGGCATCGGCTGGGCGGCCTGGACCGCCTTCAAGCGGGTGTCGCAGCCCATCAACAATATGACCGCCACCATGAAGGCCCTGGCCGGCGGTGATCTCGCCGCGGATATTCCCTCGGTGGAGGCCCAAGACGAGATCGGCGACATGGCCCGAACGGTTCAGGTGTTCCGCGACGCCATGCGAGATGCCGAGCGCCTGCGTCTGGCCCAGGAGCATGATCGCATCACCGCCCAGCGCGACCGCATCGCCTCCCTGCAATCCATGGCCGAGACGGTGGAGCTGGAAACCCGGGCCGCCGTCGAGCAGGTGGCGTCCCAGACCGCGCTGATGGCCGATAATGCCGGCAAGATGGCGGAATCGGCCGGCGCGGTCGGCTCCAACAGCCAAAGCGTCGCCGCCGCCGCGACCCAGGCCCTGTCCAACGCCCAGACCGTGTCGTCGGCGGCCGAGCAATTGTCCGCCTCCATCCGTGAGATCGGCGAGCAGATCGGCAATGCCGGCCGGGTCACCGGCGGTGCCGTCGCCGCCGCCGGCAAGGCCCAGGAAACCATCACCCGGCTGTCGGTGGCGGTGAACCGCATCGGCGAGGTCGCCAGCCTGATCAACGACATCGCGTCGCAGACCAATCTCCTGGCCTTGAACGCCACCATCGAAGCGGCAAGGGCGGGCGAGGCGGGAAAAGGCTTTGCCGTGGTGGCGGGCGAGGTCAAGAACCTTGCCACCCAGACCGCCAGGGCCACCGAGGAAATATCGGCCCAGATCAGCGAGGTCCAGGCGACAACCGCCGAGGCCGTCAATTCGGTGGGAGAGATTGCCGAGGCCATCAAGGGGGTCGAGGCGGTGTCCGTCAACGTCGCCGGCTCGATCCGGCAACAAGATGCCGCCACCCAGGAGATCGCCCGCAATATCTCGCAAAACACCCATGCCGCCCAGGAAGTGGCGGAACGCATCGCCAGCGTGTCGCAAGAGGCCGGCTCCACCGGTGAACGCGCCGCCCGGGTCAACGACATATCGGGCGACGTGGCTCGCTCCATCGAGGCGCTCAGGGGCGTCATCATCAGGGTGGTCCGTACCGCCACCAAGGAAGTGGACCGCCGCAACGTGCCGCGCTATCGCCTGGGCATGAAGGGCGCGGTTGACATGGGCGGGCAAGAAGTGCCGGTGGTCTTCGACGAGATATCCGAGCAGGGCCTGACCATCCAGGGGGATGTCTGCCCGATCAATCCCGGAATTCGGGTCAAAGTCCGCATCGAGGGCTGCGCCGTGTCGCTCGCCATGGTCGGCCGCGAATGCGAAAACGGCCGTCTGCACGGCAGTCTCGAACTGACTCCCGAATTGGAAGGCCGCTGGCATGATGAATTCCTCCGCCTCACGGCCGGGCGCTCCCCGGTCCAGGATGCGGCCTAGGTGTGGACTCACATGACCTGTGGTCAGCTTGCGGGGGGCGGCACGCTTCCGTCACTCTTCGTCAGACGCTGACATATTTCAGCGGCGTAGAAGGCATTTCCATGGACATCTTGGGGGCATTGTCGCTATCTATGCCCCGGGGGAATAGGGGAAAGACAGTAGATTGGGGGAATTTTCCGACGTGAAAATCCAGGCTCGGATCAGCATCACCCGCGTGGTGTTCCTGCTGTCCTTGACGGCGACCATTCTTGCGTTGGGTGTCGTCATCCTCATTTCCGGCCATGTGCGCGAGAAGTCCGTTCACGATCTTGCCCGCGATGAAGCGCGTCAGACCTCGACCCTGGTGTTCGAGACTCTGTATGCCGCCATGCGCAAGGGCTGGAGCAAGGACGAGATCGGAGAGGTCATCACCCGGTTGCAGACGGCGCTGCCCGATCTGTCCATTCACGTCGTCCGCGGCCGCCCGGTCATCGAGCAATTCGGTGAGATCGCCAACGACAAGGCGCTGATCGAGATCGATCCCCTGCTGCGCGAGGTCTTGGCCACCGGCAAGGAAGTCCTGCTGCCGGGCACCACCGGCATCCGCTATCTCTATCCGCTGACCGTCAAGGAAGAATGCCTGGCCTGCCACACCATGGCCAAAGTGGGTGATATCAACGGCGTCATCGACATCATTTATCCGGTTCATGCCCTCAAGGTATCGCTGGATTACGTGTTGAATACGGTCCTGGCCTATTTCTTCGCCATCCTGCTGCTGCTGTCGGTGGCGCTTTATTTCAAGCTGAAGCTGTTCGTGGCCCGGCCCATCACCAAGATGGTCTCCCTCATGCAGGAGATCATCCTGCACACCGACCTGTCGCGCCGGGTGGAGACCAACGGCTTCATCGCCGAGGTCGCCGATCTGTCGGACTATTTCAACAAGCTGCTGCGCACCGTCGAGGAATACCAGACCCGTCTGGAAGACCTGTCCATCCGCGATCCGCTGACCCGGCTGTACAATCGCCGCAAGTTCGATGAATTCCTCGACCACGAGATCGACCGCGCCCAGCGCCACGGCCATCCTTTCTGCGTGGCCCAGATCGACCTGGACGATTTCAAGAATATCAACGACACCTTCGGCCACCCTATCGGCGATCTGGTGCTGAAGGAACTGGCCAGCGTGCTGTATCGCGAGGTGCGGCGCACCGACGTGGTGGCCCGTGTCGGCGCCGACGAATTCTCGGTGCTGCTGCCCGAAACCACCTTGGAAGAGGGGATCGCCGCCGCCGAGAAGCTGCGCCAGGCGGTGGCCGACTGTCAATTGGGCCTGCCGGTGGGCGGTGTCCGCATCACCTCCAGCGTCGGTCTGGTCTGCTATCCCGATCATGCCGGCGATGCCCAAAAGCTGGCTATCGCCGCCGACGTGGCCATCTACAAGGCCAAGCGCTCGGGCAAGAATCAGGTATCGACCATTTCCGAGGGCGAGGACGCCACCGTCGCCATCTTCAGCCAGGGAGAGATGGTGCGTTCGGCCCTGGCCGAAGGACGCCTCATTCCTTATTTCCAGCCCATCGTCGCCGCCGAGGATGGAACCGTCGCCGCCTACGAGGTGTTGGCTCGGGTGGTGGATGGCGACAACGCCGTCTGCGCCGGCGACTTCATCGAATCCGCCGAGGAGCTGGGACTGGCCGGCGAGATCGACGCCGCCGTCTTCGATCGGGCTTTGGAGGCGCTGGCCGCCGGTAAGTTGGGAGACGCCAAGGTCTTCGTCAATCTCTCGGCCAAGAGCCTGACCGATCGCGAGCGGATGATGAACATTCCGCGGCGTCTTGCCGAGGCGGGAGTCGCCGCCAACCGCATCGTCCTGGAGATCACCGAGCGCGAGGCATTGCCGCATTTCGGCGATATCGTGTCCATGATCAACGAATTGCGCGGCCAGGGACTGGCCTTCGCCCTCGACGATTTCGGCTCGGGCTTTTCGTCCTTCCTGTACCTCAAATACATCACCGTCGATTACGTCAAGATCGAGGGCAGCTTCATCCGTCACGTGGTCACCGACGACCGCGACCGCATCATGGTCGAGCATATCCACTCCATGGCCCGGCGTTTCGGCATGATCACCATCGCCGAGTTCGTCGAGGACGAAAACACCATGGTTCTGCTGCGCAAGATGGGCATCAATCTCTGCCAGGGCTTCCATATCGGGATGCCCAAGCCCATCGCCAAGCTGTAATGCCGGCCTCGTCCGACGACCTGCTCGCCCTGCTGGGACGTCTGGGCATCGAGGTGACGACCCACAGCCATGCCCCAGCCTTCACCGTCGAGCAAGGCAATCAGGTGTGGGGAGGCATTCCCGGCATTCACTGCAAGAATCTGTTCCTCAAGGATGCCAAGGCGCGGCTGTGGCTGGTGGTGGCCCCGGCCGAGCGGCGCATCGACCTGAAGGCGCTTCCCGCCGTCATGGGCTCGGCGCGGCTGTCCTTTGGATCATCGGCGCTGCTGGGTGAGGTTCTGGGCATCGAGCCGGGCTCGGTCACTCCCTTCGCCGTCATCAACGATCCCGCCCATCGTGTGACGGTGGTGCTGGACGAATGGATGATGGGGCGCGATATCGTCAATTACCATCCGTTGCGCAACGACATGACCACGAGCCTAAGGCCGGCGGATCTGCGGCGATTTCTGGCCCATACCGGTCATCTGCCGGTGGTGGTGGACCTGTCTTGACCTCTTGACCCTCTTGTCCATCATACCCAAATCGCGCTATGTCCATGCCGCTACATAGGCCGTATTGGATAGGCTCGCGGCAGAGGTCGGAATGAGCTGGTCACGCACTTTTCTTGGCATGGTGATTTTGGCGCTTGGTCTGTCGCAAATGTCGACGCCATGCCGCGCCGCCGATGTGGACCTGGCCCGCAGGACGGTGCAAAGCGCCGTGGACGAGGGGCTGTCCACCTTCGTCGGCAAGACCATTCCCCTGGAGCAGCGCACCCGCCTTCTCGATAGCCTGCTGCGCCGCTATGTGGACCCGACCATGCTGTCGGCCAGCATTCTCGGCCGGTATTGGCCGAAGATCACGCCCGCTGAGCAATCGGCCTTCTCCGAATTGTTCGTGCGCTATCTGGTGACATCCTATGTGGGGCTGTTGGGCCGGGCCGAAAGCGGTCTGCGCTTTACGGTGGAGGGCGGCCAGGATTTGGGCGCGCGGGCCAGGGTGCTTAGCAACGCCTACCTGCCCAGTGAGCCGGTGACGCCCATTCCGGTGGTATGGGAGGTAGCGACCAACCCCCAGGGCAAGCCGGTCGTCATGGACCTGACCGCCCAGGGGGTCAGCCTGATCCGGGCCATGCATGACGATTTCGCCTCGGTCCTGCGCTCGTCGGGCGGCAAGATCGAGCCGCTGATGGCCGGCCTTCAACGCAAGATCGACGACAACGAAAAGGTCAATGCCGGGCGCTAATTGCCCAGGTATTCCAGCCGGCCGCCCTCGACGAACTCGCCCGACACCGCCAGATCCTTGAAGAAGTTGGTGACCGCCTGGGTGGGGCCGGTCAGGGCGTTGATGGGGCCGGGCTTCAAGCCCAGGCCGTGGGCCTTGAGCAGGCGCGGCTCGGCCGCCTTGTCGGCCACCATCAGCACCATGTCGTTGCCCTTGAGGCTGGCCATCAGGGTCAGCCGCGCCGCATCGCTGTACTGGACCAGGAACAGGCCGGAGGCCAGGCGGGCCGCCTTGGCCTTGCCCACCGGCGAATCCTTGGCGAGCACGTCGTATTGTTTTTCTGCGGCGTTCCAGGTGATACGGACATCGACGCCGTCGGGGCGCCGGTAAAGCCCGTCCCTGAAGCCATCCACCTTGACCGAGGCCGAGGTGGGAACGGTCTCCCCCTCCACCTGATAACAGGCGGGCAAGAGCAGCAGCAGCAGAAGGGCGGCAAGTCGGCGCATCAGGTCGTTCCCCCAGGATGGCGAGGGAAGGGACCGTAGCACGCCCCGGCCGGGGGCGAAATTGACCTCGGCCAAGTCCCCGCCTTGCCATGCGTGTTCCCGCCCTTGTTCCGGCGAAAGCGAATCGCTAAAGTCCGGCCCTTGCATTCCCCGGAGGAAGTTATGTCCGAGCGCGTCCTGATCGTCGATTTCGGCTCCCAGGTGACCCAGCTGATCGCGCGGCGTGTCCGCGAAGCCGGGGTCTACTGCGAAATCCACCCCTTCAACCGGGTGAGTGCCGAGACCATCCGGGCCTTCGGTCCCAAGGGCGTGATCCTGTCGGGCGGCCCGGCCTCGGTGGCCGAGTTCGGCTCGCCGCGGGCGCCGGCCGAGCTGTTCGAGATGGGGCTGCCCATTCTCGGCATCTGCTACGGTCAGCAGACCATGTGCGAGCAATTGGGCGGCAAGGTCGAGCCCGGCGATCACCGCGAGTTCGGGCGCGCCAGTCTCTCCATCATCGAGCCCTGCGCCCTGTTCGACGGGGTTGCCGCCCAGGGCGAGCAGGTGCAGGTGTGGATGAGCCACGGCGATCGCGTCACCTCCATCCCGGCGGGATTCAAGGTGGTGGCCACCTCCGAGGGCGCGCCCTTCGCCGCCATCGCCAATGCCGACAAGCGCTTTTACGGCGTCCAGTTCCATCCCGAAGTGGTCCACACCCCATCGGCAAGCAACTCCTGTCCAATTTCGTCCACAAGATCGCCGGTTGCGCCGGCGATTGGACCATGAAGGCCTTCCGCGACCAGGAGATCGCCAAGGTCCGGGCCCAGGTGGGCAAGGGCAGGGTGATCTGCGGCCTGTCGGGCGGCGTCGATTCCTCGGTGGTGGCGGCCCTGCTGCACGAAGCCATCGGCGACCAGCTGGTCTGCGTCTTCGTCGATACCGGCTTCATGCGGGCCGGCGAATCCGAGCAGGTGGTCAGCGTGTTCCGCGACCGCTTCAACATCAAGCTGGTGCATAAGGACGCCTCCGAGCTGTTCCTGGACAAGCTCAAGGGCGAGACCGATCCCGAGAAGAAGCGCAAGATCATCGGTGCCACCTTCATCGACGTGTTCGAGGAAGAAGCCCGCGCCGTGGGTGGGGCTGACTTCCTGGCCCAGGGCACCCTTTATCCCGACGTCATCGAATCCGTCAGCTTCACCGGCGGCCCCTCGGTCACCATCAAGAGCCATCACAATGTGGGCGGCCTGCCCGAGCGCATGAACATGAAGCTGGTGGAGCCGCTGCGCGAGCTGTTCAAGGACGAGGTTCGGGTTCTGGGACGCGAACTGGGCCTGCCCGCCGACATGGTCGGCCGCCATCCCTTCCCCGGCCCCGGCCTGGCCATCCGCATCCCCGGACAGCCGTTGACCCGAGAGGTTCTGGACATCCTCAGGAAGGCCGATTCCATCTATCTGGACGAAATCCGCAAGGCCGGCCTCTATGACGAGATCTGGCAGGCCTTCACCGTGCTGCTGCCGGTGCGCACCGTCGGCGTCATGGGCGATTCCCGTTCCTACGATTATGCCTGCGCGCTGCGCGCCGTCACCTCTACCGACGGCATGACCGCCGATTTCTACCCCTTCGACATGGCTTTCATCGGGCGGGTTGCCAATCGCATCATCAACGAGGTCAAGGGCATCAACCGGGTGACCTACGACATCACCTCCAAGCCGCCGGGGACGATCGAGTGGGAGTGATGCCCCGGCATTCATCTCGGCTATGAATAAAAAACCCCCGCCAGATTGCCCTGGCGGGGGTTCCTATTGTTTACGGTAGTCTTCAGGTCAGGGTTCCGTAGGCGATCATTGCAAGACTGCCATTATTCGGTGCCCCAGAGCGCCTTCATGCCCTGGCCGCCGTCGCTGCCATAGACGATCATGCCCAGGCTGGAGCCGTTGGCCCAGCATTGGACGATCTCGTCCTTGCCGTCGCCGTTGATATCGCCGACCTGCCAGGTCACCGCACCGGGGCCTTCACCCATGTCATCGGTGCCCCAGAGCGCCTTCATGCCCTGGCCGCCGTCGCTGCCATAGACGATCATGCCCAGGCTGGAGCCGTTGGCCCAGCATTGGATGATCTCGTCCTTGCCGTCGCCATTGACGTCGCCGACCAGCCAGGCCACCGCACCGGAGCCTTGACCCATGTCGTCGTTGCCCCAGAGCGCCTTCATGCCCTGGCCGCCATCGCTGCCATAGACGATCATGCCCAGGCTGGAATCATGGTCCCAGCCCTGAATGACCTCGTCCTTGCCGTCGCCGTTGACGTCGCCGACCAGCCAGGTCACCGCACCAGGGCCTTGGCCCATGTCGTCGGTGCCCCAGAGCGCTTTCATGCCCTGGCCGCCGTCGCTGCCATAGACGATCATGCCCAGACTGGAGCCATTGCCCCAGCATTGGACGATCTCGTCCTTGCCATCACCGCAGAATTTGCCGACCAGCCAGGCCTCCGCACCGGGGCCTTGGCCCATGTCGTCGGAATGGAACAGCCGGGTGGGGCAGTCGACGTTGTCCAAGCCGTAAAGGAGCAATCCCAGGCTGGAGCCATTCGCCCAGGGCTGAGCGATCTCGGCCTTGCCGTCGCCGTTGAAGTCGCCCACCAACCATGCCAGCGCGCCAGGGCCTTCGCCCATGTCGTTATTGGCGTTGAGCGTGATGAGCTGATAGGGCTTGAACAGTGGGCCGGACGGATTCGTCACCCAGGAGCGGCCACCCGGACCCGAAGGGCCGTCGCCGTGGGTGACGCTGCTGGGGAGCATTCCCAGGATTTTTGCCGTGAAACACACGATGCAAACGTAATCCCAATCCAGGGCGCTGAGATTCGAGCCGTCGTAATAGGTGGCGCTATCCAGCGAATTGCCCTGAGAAATGCCGAGGCGACCGGTAAACGCGGCCCAGACTTGGTCGTTGATGGGGGTGCCGCTGGAATCCAGCCCCAATTGCTTGAATTCGGAATTGGTGTAGGGGGTCCAGGCACGGCCAGTGGTGCTGGTCGCGCTGACGATGGCGACGATGTCGGTAACTTCAAACTCGAAGATCTCATTGTCTTCAAAGATGTGACAGGAATGACCGTTGAGGGCCACGCTGACCTTGGGGTGGGTGCCGTCCTGCCAGGGCACCAGATGCGGCGAGTACCAGGTGACGTCACCATGGGCTTCATAGCCCACTCGAACCACCTCGTAGCCGCCGCCGCTCAGTGGGCGCAAGGTCACGACGACGCGTTCAAGGTCACCTTGGTGAATGCCCAGGGTCTTGACGATGCAGCTGAAATGGCTGCCGGCCCGCAGCGCCCGGCACGTCTGTCCGCCTTGATAGGCGTAAAGCATGAGATAGCTGATCTCGATCACGTCACTATATTGCTGGACGGCGTAATACATCGGGGCCGTGGGCGTGCCGGTGAATTGCGACTCCGCGATAGAGACGTAGAAATTGTCTGATTTGTAATTTGCAAGGTCTTGCTGGGTCGGCCCGCTGTGCGTCCAGCCTGGGTTGTTATTGTCTAAAAGTGTGGAGTTCTGAAGAAGATACTCGATGCTGCACGGGAAATACTGCTCATTAGGGTGAAAATACACGGCCGGGGCGTAGGCTTTAACGACATCTAGATCTAGCGGCATGATGCGCTCCAAG
>JACQAD010000002.1 GCA_016195125.1 Magnetospirillum sp. | reverse complement strand
GACCTGCGGAGCGCTGGTGGAGCCTTGCTGCACATTGGCGAGATTGCCCAGCTGCGTATCGCTGACATCGACGGAGCGCGCCACGTTCAGGCGCGCCTCACCCATATTCTGTTCCTTAACATCCTGCAGAACAGTCAGATCGTCGAGAGCCTGATGATCTCCGCCTCCGGGTCCGGCGCTGCTTTCGTTCGGAACCTTCGGATCATTGGAATCAGCCATTCTGCGGTCTCCCGGCGCAAAAAAATAGGCCCGGCCCCCATGGGGCTCAGGCCTGTTACAAACATCATAATTCGTCACACTGACAAATCAATACTTTTTTTATGGCTATGCCATCTTTCGTATTAGCCCTAATTCCAAGCGCCCTTCGCAAAAAGTCAGGCGGCCTGCCGTCTCCAGACCTCCAACCGGCGTTCGAGGCGATTCTGGGTGGTGGAGTCGAGGGCAAACTGAAGGTGGCTTTTCCCTCCCGCCACACCGACCAACCGGGCACGGATCGAGTCCATGTCCTCGATGACGACCTGCACGGAGGTACCACCGTCTACCGCCAGATCACCCTCGATGCACAACCCGCCGGCGGAGATGTCCTCGGCAAAGAAGTTGCGTTCGCCGATGCGGACGGGCAGACGCAGTTGCAGGCGCTCGAACCTGCGGCGGTTGCCGCTCTGTTTCAAGGCGGTCAGGAAGTCAGTGACGTCCGAGGTCAATTCCTCGGCCTGGCGGGTCAGTTCGTTGGCGGTTCCGAATAATTGCTTGGCCGAATCACCGGTTGTCGCGGCACCGCCGCTGACCTCGGTAATGGTCTCCGTGACATTTCGCGTCCCGATGGAGGCCTCATGAACATTGCGGGCGATTTCCCGGGTCGCGGCGCCCTGTTCCTCCATGGCCGCGGCGATGGCCGCGGCGGTTTGGTCGATGGCGCTGATGGTATCGCTGATGGAGCGCACCGCCGCCACAGTCTCATCACTGACCGACTGAACCGCCTGGATATGGATACGGATCTCCTCGGTTGCCCTGGCGGTCTGACTGGCCAGCATCTTGACCTCGCTGGCCACCACGGCGAAGCCTTTGCCCGCCTCGCCGGCTCGCGCCGCCTCGATGGTGGCGTTGAGCGCCAGAAGATTGGTCTGGGATGCGATATCGTTGATGATGTCGGCTATGTCGCCGATACGCCCCGTCGCCTGGGAAAGCCCGTGAACGATGGCATCGACCCGGGCGACATCGTCGGCAGCCTGTCGGGCTACATCGGTTGAGCGGCTGACCTGAGCCGCAATTTCGGCCTCGGCGGAGGCCATTTCCTCGGCGGCGGCGGCCACGGTTTCTACGTTGACCGAGGCCTGCTCGGCGGCGGCGGCCACGGTCGCGGCCTGACGGCTGGTCCCGTCGGCCACCTGGGACAGAGACTCGGCAGCCGACCGCAATTGCTGGGTCGAATTCGTCACCGAGTGCAGAACCCCCTCCACCCCCTGATTGAAATCACGGGTCAGGCGGTCGATGGCCTCCTGGCGACGATTGCGAGCCTCCTGCTCGGTCGCGCGTTCTGCCTCCAGCCGGCGTTTTTCCAGGGCATTACCCTTGAAGACCGAGATGGCTTGCGCCATCTCGCCGATCTCGTCGCGGGCGCCGGACAGGTCAACCTCGACGTCGAGATGCCCCTCGGCCAGCCGCAGCATGGTTTCCGCCTGAGTATGCACCCGCCGGCCGATGCGCACGCCAATCAATACCGATACGCCGGTGACCATGGCTAGAATGACCATGGCGATCAGCCCCACCTTGACCATGGCGGCCCGCGTCACCGCCTCCACATCATCCACATAGACGCCGGTACCGATCCCCCATCCCCAGGGGCCATAGGGAATAATCTGGGCCAGCTTGGGCGAATCGTAGGAATCGGCACCGGGCCGGCGCCCCACGTAATCCACCAGCCCACCGCCGGCGCGGCCGGTGGCGACAAAGGCCTGATAGATGAACTTGCCGGCGGAATCCTTGACCTCCAGCATACTCTTACCCACCTCCTTGGCGCGGAAGGGGTGCATCAGCAAGATTCCATCCAGATCATTGACCCAGAGATAATTGTCGCCGTCGAAACGCATCATGCCGATGGCGGCCAGAGCCTGCGCCTTGGCCTCGGCCTCGGTCATCTCGCCCTTCTTGGCCTTGGTGTGATAGGCCTCGGCCATCTTCACCGCCGATTCCACGACGCTGTGGATCTGGACCCGACGGACCTCCATCTGGCCGGTGCGAACCGTCAGCACGGTGATGATGGCAAAGGCCACCAGCCCCAGCGCCGCCAGCGCCGGAATCGCCAGAATTCGAAACCGAATGGATTGTGCCTTACCGCCCATCGTGCCCTCCCCCGGGAAAGAATTACGCCTTTCCCCGAACCTTCCCAGGTAGGGTTTATCACCTACCTAGGGCCTAAGCGATCCCTCAAATGACAATTCTGCTCCGACAAAAAGACTGGGCAAGGTTACCTTCCGACCTAAGGGTGGCAGGCGGGAAGGGCCAGGGTGAAGACGGCGCCACCCCCTTCGCCATTTTCGGCCCGGATGGAACCGCCCATGTCGCGGATAATGCCGTAGGACAGGGAAAGTCCCAATCCAAGCCCCTCCCCCACCTCCTTGGTGGTGAAGAAGGGCTCGAAGGCGCGATCCAACGCCTCGGGCGGCAGGCCAGGACCGGAATCGCGAATCTTGACGGAAACCGTCTCGCCGTCACCGGCCACCCGTACCGACAGCCGCCTTATGGGCGAATCCGCCATGGCGTCGATGGCATTGGCGAAGAGATTGACGAAGACCTGCTCCAGGCGTCCGGGATCGCCATTGACCATGAATCCTTCCGGCGACGGAGCCGCCACCTCGATCTCCGCCTGCCGCAGGCGCGGTTCCAGCAAGATCAGGGCGCGGGCGATGCCGGCCGCCGGATCCACCGGCTGGGACGAGGTCGGCGATTTACGGGCGAAGACGCGAAGGTGGCGGATGATCTCGGCCATGCGCTTGCCCAGATCGTCGATCATGGACAGGTTCTGCTCGACGACGGGCAGATCTCCCCGCGCCAGGAACATTCGGGTCGAGGCCACGAAAGTCTGAATGGCGGCCAGGGGCTGATTGAGCTCGTGGGCGATGGCCGCCGACATCTGGCCCAGAGCCGCCATTTTCCCGGCATGGATCAACTCGTCCTGGGTCGCCCGCAAATGACGCTCGGTGCGTTGGTGCTCGACGATCTCATCGCTGAGGGCCAAGGTGCGCTGGGCCACCAGGCGCTCCAGATCATCGCGGGCACGGCGCAGGGCCACCGCCATCGCCTCGCGGGCATCGAGCTTGCTTTGCAGGGCGATCCGACGCTGGCGCAGATACAAAACCAGCAAAATGGCGGCGATCCAGCCGATCCCGGCCAGAGCGGCTGTGGTGTTGACGCGACGTTCCATGGCGTCCCAATCCACCAGATAGTGGATGGTCCAGCCCTCCTCGGGCAGGGCTTCGGATTGGGCCACATAGGTGGTGCCGTCGGTTCGCTCCATCCACACGGAATCACCCAGAAGCCGGCTCTGCCGGCGCATAAGAGGGCGAATGGGGATGGCGCCGTAGCGCTGGCTCGTATCCAGCCTCTGGCGCAATTCCGGGGTGATGGGGCCGTCGATGGCATATTTCCATGACGGACGGCTGGTGAGGATCACCACCCCATCCTGGTCGGTGACCATGACAGCGTCGTCGCTTTGGCCCCAATCGCTCTCCAGCGTCTCCAGATCCACCTTGACCACCACGGCCCCCAGCGCCTTACCCACGGCATCCCTGACCGCCGCCGCCAGAAAATATCCCGGCAGCTTGGTGGTGACGCCGATGCCGAAAAGACGGCCGCTTCCCGTCTCCATGGCTTCGGCGAAATAGGGGCGGAAACTGTAATCGTTGCCCACATAGGAGGTGTCGGTGCGCCAATTGCTGGCCGCCACCGTCAGGCCCTTGGCATTCATGATGTACAAAGCCGCCGAGCCGGCCTTGGCATTGATGGTTTCCAGCTTGCGGTTGGCGGCATCCATGCGGCTGGGATCGGTTTGGGCCAGCAGTTCGATCATCTGCCCGTCCAGGGCAATGGTGGAGGGCAGATAGGAAAAGCGCTCGACCGCGCTGCGCGTGGTGGCCGCGTACAGGCCCAATCGCTGGCGGCCGATGGCCATGGACTCGTTCAGGGCTTCGGTACGGGCGCGATCATGGACCCAGCCCACCAGCAGGACTCCCACCAACACCGCCACCGCCAGGGCAGACCCCACCCGCGCCTTGGGGCGGGTGGGGATTGGCGACGATGGGGCGATGGCGTTCGAGGTCATGGGCCAGCCAAGCACGGCCGGGTCGGGGCTGGCAATTTCATTTTGTCCACGGCTTGAGGTATGGTTCGACCATGAGCAAAGGGCACGTCCTGTTCGTCGATGACGAGGAACCCATGCGAATCGCCGTCGGCCAATGGCTGGGCCTGGCGGGATTCGAGGTGACCACCCATGCCCGGCCGGACGCGGCCCTGGCCAAGCTGTCGAGGGATTTCCCCGGCGTGCTGGTCACCGATGTGCGGATGCCGGGAAAGGACGGGTTCGAGCTGCTGCGGGCAAGCCTCGCCGACGATCCCGATCTGCCGGTGATCCTGGTCACCGGCCATGGCGACATTCCCCTGGCGGTCGCCGCCATGCGCCAGGGGGCCTACGACTTCATCGAAAAGCCGTTCGAGCCGGAACGCCTGGCCGAGGCGGTGGGCCGCGCCTGCGAGAAGCGGCGGCTGGTCCTGGAGAACCGCCGGCTGCGAGCCTTGGGCGCCGACGACCCGGTGGCGCGACGGCTGATCGGTACCTCGCGGGTGATGGATCAGGTCCGCGCCGATATTCTCGCCCTGGCGCCCATGCCGCTCAACGTGGTGATCCTGGGCGAAACCGGCACCGGCAAGGAACTGGTGGCCCGCTGCCTGCACGATTGTGGTCCCCGTGCCGCCCGGCCCTTCGTCGCCGTCAATTGCGCCGCCATTCCCGAAACCATGTTCGAGGCCGAGTTCTTCGGTCACGAGGCCGGGGCCTTCACCGGCTCGGTCCAGCGCCGGGCCGGCAAGATCGAGCATGCCGATGGCGGTACCTTGTTCCTGGACGAGGTGGAAAGCATGCCCCCGGCGCTGCAGGCCAAGCTGCTGCGCGTGCTGCAGGAGCAAAGCGTCGAGCCCCTGGGCGGCAACCGCTCCATTCCGGTGGATGTTCGCGTGGTCACCGCCGCCAAGGTCGATCTTCTCGACGATGTCAGGACCGGACGGTTCCGCGAGGATCTCTACTACCGCCTGCATGTGGCGGAAATCCGCCTGCCGGCCCTGAAGGACCGCCGCGAAGACGTCCCCCTGCTCTTTGACGGCTTTGCCGCCCGAGCGGCGGCGGCCCAGAATCGGATGCCGCCGGAACTGTCCGAAGATGATCTGCGGGCTCTGCTCATCCATGACTGGCCCGGCAATGTGCGGGAATTGCGCAACGTGGCCGAACGCTTCGCCCTGGGGCTGGGCTTGCGCCTGAAATCGACGCTCGATCCACAAGCGCCGAGCCAAGGCCTGCAGGCCTGTGTCGCCCTGTTCGAACGCCAGCGCATCGAGGCGGCTTTCCTTCAGACCGGCGGCGACGTGGCCGAGGTCATGCGCCTGCTGGATCTGCCGCGCCGCACCCTCAACGAGAAGATGGCCAAATACGGCATCGACCGCCGCCGCTTCACGGCATAGGCGGAAATCCGCCGATTGCGCAATGAGCGAGCGGCGGATTTCCGCCGACCGCCCTCGCCGACCAAGGCCACTTTCCTTATAAATCAACAGATTGTCATAATGGCCCAGACCTTGCCCTCCCTGCCGCAAAACCGTCCGCCGCAGCGGGCGGGCAAGGGAGGATCACCAATGACGCATATGGACATGACGGTTACGCCGGCCCACACCGACGGTAGCCATGATCTGGAAAACAAGAGCACCAAGGGCAAGATACTGGCCGTGTTCAAAGGCTCGGTCGGCAATCTGGTCGAGTATTACGACTGGTACGTCTACTCGGCCTTCTCACTGTATTTCGCCAAATACTTCTTTCCCGGCGACGACCCCACGGTCCAATTGCTCAACACCTCGGCCATCTTCGCCCTGGGCTTCTTCATGCGGCCGCTGGGCGGCTGGATTCTGGGCGTCTACGCCGACCGCAAGGGACGCAAGGCGGCGTTGCTGGTCTCGGTCAGCATGATGTGCGCCGGCTCGCTGATCATCGCCGTGATGCCCGGCTACGAGGCGGTCGGCATCGCGGCGCCCATCGCCCTGATCCTGGCGCGCTTGCTTCAAGGCCTCAGCCTGGGCGGCGAGTACGGATCGGCCGCCACCTATCTGTCGGAGATCGCCACCAAGGATAAGCGCGGCTTCTACTCCAGCTTCCAGTACGTGACCCTGATCATGGGGCAGTTGCTGGCGCTCGGCGTGTTGATCTCGCTGCAGCGGGTGTTCCTGACCACCGCCCAGCTGGAAGCCTGGGGCTGGCGTATTCCCTTCGTCATCGGCGGTCTGTGCGCCGTGGTCGCCATCTATCTGCGCCGCTCCATGGAGGAGACTGAATCCTTCGAGCATCACAAGAAGGATGAGATCGGAGAAAGCCGCATCCGCGCCCTGATGCGCCACCCGCGCGAGGTCATGACCGTCATCGGCCTGACCATGGGCGGCACCGTCGCCTTCTACACCTTCACCACCTACATGCAGAAATATCTGGTCAACACCGCCGGCTTCTCCAAGAACGACGCCACCATGATCTCGGCGGCGGCCACCTTCATCTACATGCTGATGCACCCGCTGGTCGGCCACATCTCCGACAAGGTCGGGCGTCGCTCGGTGCTGATCGCCTTTGGCGTGATGAGCACGCTGTGCACGGTGCCGATCCTGACCGCTCTCGGCCAGACCCATGATTCCGTCACCGCCTTCTTCCTGGTTCTGTCGGGCCTGACCATCGTTTCCGGCTATTCCGCCATCAACGCCGTGGTCAAGGCCGAGCTGTTCCCGGTGCAGATCCGCGCCCTGGGCGTCGGCCTGCCCTTCGCCATCGGCGTATCGCTGTTCGGCGGCACCGCCGAATACATCGCCCTGTGGTTCAAGAGCATGGGCAATGAGGGCTGGTTCTACTGGTATGTCACCGGATGCTGCCTGTGCGGATTGCTCCTGTTCGTCACCATGAAGGACACCAAGAAGACCTCGCTGATCGATCAGGATTGACCGATGGCCCCGCCGCCGGTTCCATGGGGGGAGCCGGCGGTATCGCCATTCTTGCCAGGAGAGCGTTTCCATGACCGGACCCTTGTCCCATCTTCGCATCCTCGATCTCAGCCGGGTTCTGGCCGGGCCCTGGGCCGGCCAGCTGCTGGCCGACATGGGGGCCGAGGTCATCAAGGTCGAGCGCCCCGGCGAGGGTGACGATACCCGCGGCTGGGGGCCGCCCTTCCTCAAGGACAGGGACGGCAAGGATACCGGCGAAAGCGCCTATTACCTGTCGGCCAACCGCGGCAAGCGCTCGGTTTCCATCGACTTCACCCGTCCCGAGGGCCAGGAACTGGTCTGCCGTCTGGCCGCCGGTTGCGACGTGGTCCTGGAAAACTTCAAGGTCGGCGGGCTGGCCAAGTACGGCCTGGATTACGCCGGGCTCAAGGCGGTCAAGCCCGACATCGTCTATTGCTCCATCACCGGCTTCGGCCAGGATGGGCCTTACGCACCCAGGGCGGGCTATGATTTCCTGATCCAGGGCATGGGCGGATTGATGAGCCTGACCGGCGCAACCGACGGCGAGCCCATGAAGGTGGGGGTGGCGCTGACCGACATCTTCACCGGCATGTATGCGGGATTCGCGGTTCTCGCCGCCCTCGCCCACCGCGACCGCACCGGCCAGGGCCAGCATATCGATCTCGCCCTGCTGGATGTGCAGGTGGCGGTGCTGGCCAATCAGGCCACCAATTATCTGGTGGGGGGCCAGGTGCCCAAGCGTCTGGGCAATGCCCATCCCAACATCGTTCCCTATCAGGCCTTTCCCACCCAAGACGGCCACATCATCCTGGCCGTGGGCAATGACGGCCAGTTCCGTCGCTTCTGTCAGGTGGCCGGACGCCCCGAGTTGGGAACTGATTCCCGCTATGCCACCAATGTCGAGCGGGTGAGGAACCGGGCCGAGCTGGTGCCGATCCTGGCCGGGCTGCTGGCCTCACGTCCCAGCGCCCATTGGATCGCCGCGTTGGAGCAGGCCGGAGTGCCCTGTGGCCCCATCAACGATCTGGCCGGCGTCTTCTCCGATCCCCAGGTGGCCCATCGCGGCCTCAGGAAGAGTGTCGACCATCCTCTGGCCGGCAAGGTCGATCTGGTCGCCAATCCCATCCGCATGTCCGAGAGCCCCGTCACCTCCGACCGGCCGCCGCCCCTGCTGGGCGGCGATACCGCCGAGGTACTGGGCCGCTTGCTGGGCGTGGACGCGGCAGAAATCGAACGTCTGGCTGGCGACGGCATCATCGGCGGCGCCAGATGAAAACAGGCTTTTCATCTCCATGATTTCCGAGCCATGATCACCCCTTCGAGGCAATGAGGGGCGATCGGCCATGACCAGAGGCCTTGGGGATAATTCCGGCCTGGCGCCGACCATCCGCGTCACCGTCAAGATGTTCAACAGCCTGTCGCCCTATGCCGGCGGCTGCGCCCCGAAGCGTCTCGAGGTTCCGGCGGGAACCATCATCGGCGATCTGGCCGCCCGGTTCCGAGTTCCGACCGACGAGATCTTCCTGGTCCTGCTGAACGGCAAGGACGTCACCCGCCAATTGGGGGCGCCGGTCAATCTGGCGCGCGAGCTCGACGATGGCGACGAGGTCGCCCTGTCCGGCCCGGTTCCCTATTCCTGGGGCTACGGCGCCCCCATCGTCTGAAACTCCGCTAGCCGCCGCCACGCTGAAAGGCGCGATCATAGACGGCGACGAAGGCCGCGTGCTGGGCCTCGCTGCCTCCCTCGAAGGCCATGGCGATACGGAGCCGGGGCAAGCTAAGGGCGCCGGAGAGCGTCAGAGCCTCCAATTCCTCGACCACGAGACTCACCTTGCCCCATTGGGTGACGGCAATCACCGAGCGTTCATCGGCCCAGTGATGAGCAAGACCGCGCAGAGCATAGGGCAGATGGCGGCGAAACTCGCCCAGGCCAAGGGACGCCACCCGCTCGACCGCCATCCTCAGCCGCCGCCGATGGGGGGCCAGATGGCGACCACGTCGCCCTCGGCCACCTGGGTTTGGCCCCTGGCCTCCACCGGCACGAAATTGCCGTTGAGCAACACCAGATGACAATCCGCCTCGTCGAGGCCATTGGCGGCGATCAGGCCCGACACCGTCATGCCCTCACCGATCTCCACGGGCGCCGCATTGGCCGTCGATCCCGGCGGGAGATGCTTGCCCAGCAGGGCGAACAGCTTGAGAGTGGCCCGGGCCACGGTCAGATTCCCTGGGCGCAGGCGATATAGGCCTCGGTCAGGCGGGCGGGATCGCGCTTGAGATGCTCCAGCCAGTGTCCCAGCCGCAATCTGGTCTGGATCAGACCGCGGATGATGCCGATTTCGTTGGTGAGTCCCACCGTATTGGCCCCCACCAACCGGTCCTCGACGAATTCCAGACGAAGATAGCGGTAACGCCGCTCATCGACCATGCGCACCTGTTCGCCACCCGCCTTGCCCATCCACATCCCGAACGAGCACGAGATCAGCCCCAAGGTTTCCAGGGTGTTCATGGACAGCGAACCGCCGAACGGGGTCGGCTTGCCGGCCATGTTGAGGGCGGCGATGCGCCCATGTTCCACCGCCGTGGGCTGAATGGCGTGAACCTCGCGCTGGCCGGTGCACAGGTTGAAGCCTTGGGCCACGTCGCCGGCGGCATAGATGCCGTCCACATTGGTGGCCAGCGTCTCATCCACCAGAACCCCCTCCTCCACCGCCACGCCGCTGCCGGCCAGGAAGGCGGTATTGGTCTTGACCCCGGTGCCGACGATGATGACGTCGGCCTCGGCGGTCTGGCCGGAATCCAGGCTCACCATCAATCCCGACCCGCGCTGCTCGATGGCGGTGGGCCGCCCGGCGGTCAGCACCGTCACCCCCTGCTCGCGGCACCAGCGCATGATCATGCCGCCGGCGGTCTCGTCCATCATGGAACGCACCATGCGCCCGGAGGAACCGCAGCTGACGGTGACCTTGGCGCCCCGCTGCACCAGGGATTGCAGGATGATGCACGAGACGAATCCGGCGCCCAGCAGCAGCACCCGCTTTCCCGGCCCGACCAGAGGAGAGACCCGGCGCAGGTCATCCAGGGTCCAGCAGGCATGAACCCCCGGCAGGTCGAGGCCGGGCACCTTGGGCCTTGCCGGGGACGAGCCGGTGGCGATCAGCAGCCGATCATAACCCAGGGTGCCGCCCGATTGCAGGCGCAGCTTGCGCGAGGCCGGGTCGAGGGTGGTCACCAGGTCGTGAACCAGTTGGATCCCCAGGGCTTCATAGTGACCGGCGTCCTTGCGCAGCCACGTCCCGGCCTCGTCGATCTTACCCGACATGGCGTAAGGAATGGCCATGCGGGAATAGGGCGGCCCCGCTTCACCACAGATCACGGTGATCCGGGAGCCGGTATCCTCGCGACGCAGGGTTTCGGCGGCGATGATTCCGGCCGGACCGCCCCCGATGATGACGTGATGCATTTGTCTGCTCCGGGAAATGCCGCCGCCGCCCGGCCATAACCGGGCGGCGGCAGGTCCGTCAGGCCAGATGGAGGCGTTTGAGGGTATCGGCGGTGGGCACCCCCTCGGGCGTCCAGCCGCGCAGCTGGTAGTATTCGGGCAACATCGTCTCCAGACCCGACACCATGCCCTTGGCCGGGCCGGTCTTGGCCGCGTCCTTGAGCAGACGCTTGGGCAGGGTGTCGTCCTTGGCGGTCATGCCCGCCGCCAGATTGAACTGGCGCTCCAGGGTCCAGATGCGCTCACCCACCTCCAGCAGCACGTCCGGCGTCCACTCGCCCTCGCAGGCCGCGTCGATCTGAGGGGCCAGATTCTCCAGCGACCAGGCGAACGTGGTGAAGATGCAGATGCCCGAAGCATCGAAGGCGGCGGTGGCATCCTGGAAGGCCTTGACCAGCGCCGCCTTGCCCTCCGTGGCCAGGGGATCGCTCTTGAACGGAATCCCCAGCACCTCGGAGGCCACGGTATAGGAGCGCAGATGGCAGGCGCCGCGATTGGATGTGGCGTAGGTCAGGCCCATGCCCTGAATACCGCGCGGATCATAAGCCGGGAATTCCTGGCTTTTCACCGTCATGGACAATTCGGGATGGCCGTATTTCGCACAGAATCGGCGTGAGCCCTGGCCCAGTTCCAGGCCGAAGCCCTCACCCTTGCCGGTCAGCTCCGCCATCTTGGTCAAAGCCTCGGCCGAGCCGAATTTCAGCTCGACCCCGCCGGTCTGCTCCTTGGTGATGACGCCCATCTCGTACAATTCCATGGCCGCCGCCAGGGTCGAACCGAAGGAGATCGGGTCGATACCATGCTCGTTGCACATGAAATTGGCGAAGGTACAGGCCTCCAGATCGTCGACGCCGCAATCCGAGCCCATGGCCCAGGCCGCTTCATATTCGACGCCACCGGAGGCGCCGCGGTATTCGGGCCGCGACGCGATGGAGAAATGACCGGGATCCATGCGCGAGATCCGGCCGCAAGCGATGGTGCAGCCGAAGCAGGCGCCGTTGGTCACCAGATTGGCCTTGCCGTCGGTGGGACGCGGCTCGTACATGGCCTCGGCCGAGATCTTGTGGGCGCCTTCGAACTGCACGTCCTTGAAGTTCCGGGTCGGCATGGCGCCGATCTCGTTGATGACGTTCATCAGCACCTGGGTGCCGAACTTGGGCAGGCCCTGGCCGGTGACGCCGTTGTCGGCCAGCACCTTCTTCTGTTCGATGGTGGCGGCCATGAAGCGCTCGGGATCCTTGACCGTCACCCCCCTGGTGCCGCGCAAGGCGATGGCCTTGAGGTTCTTGGAGCCCATCACCGCGCCGACGCCGGAACGCCCGGCGGCCCGGTGCAGGTCGTTGACGATACAGGCGTAGAGCACGCCCTTCTCACCGGCGGCGCCGATGGAGGCGACCCGCAGCAGCGGATCCTGATGCTCGGCCTTGAGGCCGTTCTCGGTCTCCCATACCGTCTTGCCCCAAAGGTGGGAGGCGTCGCGCAGTTCCACCGTCTCGTTCTCGATGGAGAGGTAGACCGGCTTGGGCGACCTGCCTTCGACGATGATCATGTCCCAGCCTGCGTTCTTCAGCTCGTTGCCGAAGAAGCCGCCGGAATTGGAGCAGGCGATGCAGCCGGTCAGCGGCCCCTTGGTCACCACCGAATAACGCCCG
>JACQAD010000001.1 GCA_016195125.1 Magnetospirillum sp. | reverse complement strand
GTGCCGACCAATCGGCGGACACGGGCCACCCCAGCGCGTGCGCTGGAAATCGTTGCCGCATTCGAATGCGCCGGAAGGTAACGTGCCAACGCTCTCTGTCAACGCATGGCAAGTCGCCGGCAGATTGCAGATCATCCGGCGCTCGGGAGTGGCACTCCATTCCGCCGCCACCGCCTCGACGATCTGGACGGCGAAATCGGGCTCGGTTCCGGTGAAGCTCTCCGGCGAATACTGGAAGGTGACTTCGCCCTCGGGCCGCGCCGCCGAAAGCTCCCGCACCAGCCTGACGCCGCCCAGGGCAAGGTCGATGCAGCCCTGGCGGTCGATGCCGAAGACGATGCGCCGCTGGGCCTCCGAGGTGGAATTGTACATGTGCACGATGGCCCGCCTGGCCCCGGCCAGCGCCTCGAAGGTCCGGCGGATAAGCTCTTCGCGCGACTGCACCAGTACCTGGATGGTGACGTCGTCGGGAATATGACCACCCTCGATGAGCTGACGGATGAAGTCGAAATCGGTCTGGGAGGCGGCGGGAAAGCCCACCTCGATCTCCTTGAACCCCATCCCCACCAGAATCTGCCACAATTGCATCTTGCGCTCGGGGCCCATGGGATCGATCAGCGCCTGATTACCGTCGCGCAGATCGACGCTGCACCAGATGGGCGGCTTGGTCGTCACCGCGTCGGGCCAGCGACGCTGGGCGAGACGAAGGGCGGGATAAGGGCGGTACTTGTTGCTGGCGGCGGGCATCATGGCCTCGTCCTCCTGTCCGGTCGTTGAATCCTGATATGGGAAGCGCGGCCCGATGCTGCGGCCGCCGGGCGGCCACGCATGACCTCAGCCCCGGCGACCGCAGGTTAGTCGCAGCAGCAGACCGCGCAGGATCATGACCTGACGGGTGCCGGAAAACCTGAAGAGGGAGGAGGAGGAGGATGACATCGACTGAAAGACCCGACCTGATTGCAAAAACCACGAAACCCCGGATTCGGCTTAGGAATCCAGGTGGGCTAGCAGCAGCAGGGTCTTGGTCGCATTGGTCATCATCGGCCAAGACTGCACGATCTGGCAGGCCCCCGTCAAGGGGCGTGAGACAGGTTCCCGTCGTCAAAACTTGGGCGTGTTGCATTGTTTCGGAATGCGGTAGAATCTCGGACATAGGTATTAACCCAGATCACTGACCAGAGCCCCGAGCCCATGCCCATCGCCGGTGGACAGCATTCCAGCCCCACCAAGAATCGCAAGCGCCAGATTGTCTTCAATCTGGCGTTGGTGTGCCTGGCCTGGCTGGGCCTGTCCCTGTGGGTTCTGGACTTCTATGCCGGTTACCGCGAAACCCAAATGCGCGCCCAGGCTTCGGCCCTGTCGGTGTCGGCCACGGGCGCCTTGACCAATGCCCTCAACCAAAGGCTGGCACTGGTGCGCGGCCTGGCGGCGTTCGTGGCGGTCAAGGCCGCGTCCGGCACCACCGCCGAATTGGACCGTGAATTCCCCACCTTCGCCGCCGCCTATTATCAGCAGGTTCCCGGCATCCGAAACATCAGCGTCGCCCCGGATTTCACGGTGCAATGGGTCTATCCCACCGATCCCGGCAATCTCAAGGTTATCGGCAACAATATTCTTGAGGACAAGCGTCCCGGCTTCGCCGAAGTGGTCAACCGCTCCATCCAGACCCGTGGCCTGGCCGTGCACGAGCCGGTGGAGATGATTCAGGGCGGCCTTGGCCTGCTGGCCCGCCATGCGGTTTTCGTCGGCGACCGTCCGTGGGGCGCGGTGGGCATGGCCTTCAACATGTCGTCATTGCTGGAATCCAGCCGTATCGGCATCCTCGAGGGCTATGCCTGGGGCTTGCGCAGTGCCGCCGGCTCTCTGGTCGGGGGGGATTCCAAGGTCTTTGCCATGGAGCCGGTCACCACCCGCATCGACCTGCCCGACGGATATTGGGATTTTGCCCTGGCGCCGTTGTCGGGCTGGCGGGAAGCCGCCACCACCGGTGCCGAAATGACGGCCCTGCGGCTGGCCCTGCTGATCCTGGGCTGCGGCCTGCTGGAGCTGGCCTGGCTACAGATGCGCAGCCGCGATACCCTGGAAAAGCTGGTGGAAAGCCGGACCCGGGCGCTCAGCGCCGCCAATTCCGAGCTGGAACGCTTTTCCTTCATCGTCGCCCATGATTTGCAGGAGCCGCTGCGCTCCATCATCTCGTTCAGCCAATTGGTCGAGCGCGGCCTGAACCACCAGTTGAACGACGAGCAGCGTCAGTGGCTGAGTGGGCTGGGGATTGCGGCACGGCTGATGAAATCCCTGCTTCACGATGTCCAGATCTACCTGGGCGCCAGTTCCGTTCCCCTGCCCAAACGGGCCATTCCCGCCGCCGAGGCCCTGGGCATCGCCCAACGCAAGCTGAGCGGACAGATCGCCAAGACCAAGGCCCGAATCGAGGTTGAGCCCTTGCCCCAGGTCTGGGCCGACCATCACCGGCTGGGCGAGGTCTTTACCGCCCTGATATCCAATGCGCTGGAATACTGCTCCCCCGAGCGCCCTCCCCATATCCGCATCAGTGCCCGCTATCAGGACAACTTCGTGATCATCGACATCGCCGATAACGGATTGGGGATTGAAGAGAGTTATTTCGATCGTATATTCGAGGTGTTCCAGCGTCTCCACGCACGCTCGGCGCATCCCGGCACCGGAATGGGGCTGGCAATCGGCAAGAAGATGATAGAACATCTGGGTGGCACGATCAGGGTGCGCTCGGTGGTCGGCGAAGGCAGTGTTTTCTCGGTCTATCTGCCCGTCGATCCGGCACAAAATGAAATGCCTCGTTAGGAATGGTCGTGACCAACTCCATGTCGCCGCAGTTCAAAGTCATGCTGGTCGAGGACGATCCGGGGGATGCCGGACTGGTCAAGGCCGCATTCGCCAGCAGCCGCTTCTCCTGCCAGATCGAACACATCGCCGACGGTGTCGAGGCCATGAAGCGCCTGCGGGCCGCCGTCAACGGCGATCCCACCACTCTGCCGGATCTCGTCCTGCTCGACCTCAACATGCCGCGCAAGAGCGGCCATGAAGTGCTGGCGGAGATGAAGGCCGATCCGATCCTCAAGGACGTGCCGGTGGTGGTCCTGACCACCTCCGACGCCGAGCGCGATGTGGCCACCGCCTATCATTGCGGAGCCTCCGGCTTTGTCACCAAGCCGGTGGACGTGGATGCCCTGTTCGAATCCATCCAGGGCATCCTGGAATACTGGTTCGGATTGATGCGCCTGCCCGGCAGCCGCAGCTGATCAGACGATCCCGGCCTTGATCCGGGGATCGTAGCCGTGCCGCGGCCCCCACTTTTCCACGACCTTCCTGAACTCGTCGTCGTCGGGCAACACCACCGACAGCGTGACCATCTGGTCGCCCCTGGCGGCGTTGGGTCCGGCAATTCCCTTGCCCTTGAGCCGCAGAACCGTTCCGGTATTCGCCCCCGGAGGCACCGACAGCGCGACCCTGCCGTCGATGGTGGGCACCGTCACCTTGCCGCCCAGCACCGCCTCCTGCACCGAGATGGGCAGGTCGATGAGGATGTCGAGATCGCGCCGCTTGAAGAACGGGTGAGTCTCGACCCTGATCTCGATGAAGGCGTCGCCCGCCTCCAGGCCGTCCTCGCCGCCATGGCCCTGGCCCTTGAGACGAAGCGTCTGGCCGTCATTGCTGCCCGGCGGGATACGAACCTCGACGGTCCGGCCCGACAACAGGGTCACCCGCTTGGTGGCCCCGGCCGCCGCATCCACGAAGGACACCGCCAGGGAGTGGCGGACATCGCCGCCCTTGGCCGCCTTGGCCCGTCCCGTCTGCGCCCGGCCCTTCTCCTTGCGGCGCAGCAACTCGGCCAGAATGTCGTCCACATTGTCGCCAAAGCCGCCAAAGCCGGACCGCCCCGCACCGGGGCCATGCCCGCCGGGGCCGGGCCGCGGGCGCGAGCTTCGGCGCCGCGGGCTGCCGCTGGCATCGATCTCGCCGGCATCGAATTGGGCGCGTTTGGAGGGATCGGACAGGAAATCATAGGCGGCGGAGATATCCTTGAATCGTTCCTCGGACCGGCGGTCGCCGGGATTGACATCGGGATGAAGCTCGCGCGCCAGCTGGCGATAGACCTTCTTGATCTCGTCGTCGCTGGCGGTTCGGGCCACACCCAGAACCAGATAGGGATCCTTCACCGCGTCATTATCCCGGCAGCAATTGAAAAGGGCGGCGGCCCGTGAAGGCTTCGCCGCCCCGCATGTTAGAGAAGAATGTCTTACTTCGCCACGGTCCAACTTCCGTCGGCCTGACGGCAGGCGGTGCCGGTGACGGTTTCATCCTTGCCGTCGACGGTCACGGTGGATTGGTAGTCACGGCAGGTATTGCCATGGGCATCCTTGCCTTCGCGGGTGGGCGTGACCGTGCCGGAATGGCCGGATTCGGGATTGTTCCAGGCGACGGTCTGGCCCACCGGGGCGGAATGGGCCTCCTCCTCGGCCTTGACCGCCTTTTCCTTGTCGGTCTCGTCCAGCTTCTTGCCCAGTTCCGAGCCGGCATAGGCGCCAATGGCCGTCCCCAGCGCGGCCATGATCAGCTTGCCGGTTCCGCCGCCGAATTGCGAGCCCAGCAATCCACCGCCGACTCCGCCCAGGATGGCGCCGCCGGTCTGTCCCAGCTTGCCCTCGGCACAGCCTGCCAGCAACGACAGGGTCAGGATGGCGGCGATGAAACGGGGGGCTTTGCGGCGCATGTCTGCCTCGAATGACGAAGTGGCGAGAACGAAGAAGTGGTATGTGGTGAAACACCTACCATATGCCCTCGAATCTGGGCATTTTGAGGGCGTCGCGTCAACTCCATCCCGAGCAAGAGCATGTCAGCAGCCACCGCCGAACCCCTGGAGCTGTTCCATAAATGGATGGAGGAGGCCACCGCGCACGAGCCCAACGACCCCAACGCCGTGGCCCTGGCCACCGCCGATTCCCAGGGACGGCCCAGCGTGCGCATGGTGCTGCTGAAAGGCGCCGACGAGGCCGGCTTCGTCTTCTATACCAATCTGGAAAGCCGCAAGGGCGCCGAGCTGGCCGCCAATCCCTTCGCCGCCCTGTGCCTGCACTGGAAAAGCCTGAAGCGTCAGGTCCGGGTGGAAGGCCGTATCGAGCCGGTGACGCCCGAAGAGGCCGATTGCTATTTCGCCAGCCGGGCCAGGGCCAGCCAGATCGGGGCCTGGGCCTCCCTTCAGTCGCGCAAGCTGACCGGACGCTTCGAACTGGAAAAGCGGGTCGGCGAATTCGCCGCCAAATTCGGCCTGGGCAAGGTGCCGCGCCCGCCCCATTGGTCCGGCTTCCGTCTGGTGCCCGACCGCATCGAGTTCTGGCACGACCGCCCCTTCCGGCTGCATGATCGTTTCGTCTATGTGTGGGAGAACGGAGTGTGGAACCTGGAACACCTGTTTCCCTAGACGAGTCTCACTCCCGCCTGATGCGGCTGGCCACCTATGCGTCCACCGCCACCGCCGCCCTGCTGATCGCCGTCAAGCTGGCCGCGTGGGTGGCGACGGATTCGGTGGCGCTGCTGTCCACCTTGATCGATTCCACCCTGGATCTGGCCGCCTCGCTGCTCAACCTGATGGCGGTGCGTCAGGCGCTGGTGCCCGCTGACCGTGAGCACCGCTTCGGCCACGGCAAGGCCGAATCCCTGGCGGGGCTGGGCCAGGCCGCCTTCATCGTCGGGTCGGGGGGCTTGCTGCTGGTCGAAGCCGGCGGGCGGATGATCCATCCCCAGCCGGTCACCCATGGCGAATGGGGGATCGCCGTCATGGTCTTTTCCATCGCCGCCACCTTCGTCCTGGTCTGGTTCCAGCGCCTGGTGGTGCGGCGCACCCGCTCACTGGCCATTTCAGCGGATTCGCTTCATTACACCGGCGATGTGCTGATCAATGGCAGCGTCATCGTCTCGCTGATCCTGGCGGCGGGAACCGACTGGCCCCTGGCCGATCCGCTGTTCGCCATCGGCATCGGCGGCTGGCTGCTGTTCAATGCCGCACAGGTGGCGCGCCTGTCCCTGGACACCTTGATGGACCACGAACTGCCCGAGAACGAGCGCCGGCGCATCCGCGCCATCGTCCGCGCCCACCCGGGCGTCCGCGACCTGCACGACCTGCGGACCCGCACCTCGGGACGCCAGGGCTTCATCCAGCTGCACCTGGAACTGCCGGGCGAATTGCCGCTGGTGGAGGCCCACCGCATCTCCGACGAGGTGGAAAAGGCGATCCTGGCCGAGTTCCCCGCCTTCGAGGTCATCATCCACGAAGACCCCGCCGGCATCCGCGAACAGCACCCGGATTTCGGCTGATTGCCTCGAGGACGCTCTAATCCCTGCGGCTGCCCGTGTGCACCGCCAGGGC
>JACQAD010000056.1 GCA_016195125.1 Magnetospirillum sp. | reverse complement strand
CTTGCCGATCTCGTAATGCAGGTGGGCGGCCATGAAGGGCATGACGAAGAATGGGCGGCCGTCGGCCAGGGTTTCCAGAACCTTGACCCCGACGATATAGGGATGGTCGAAACTGGCCAGCGTGCGCGCCTCGGTCATGAAGCGAGCCAGCTGCTGGGCCGGACTGAGCAACCCATCGTCGCCCGGGCGGGGGTCGAACAGCTTGACGGCCACCGGAACCTGAAGGTCCGGGTCATGGCACAGAAACACGCGGTCATAACCGGTGGTCAGAACCGCCGTGTGAATGACGTACTTTCCGATGCGCTCCATGAGCTTCGTCAGGCTCCTTCCCTGCCGGCCGCCAGGGGCCGTCCCATCCTCTAGGACCACTCTAACAGAGTAAAACGGCTTCGTCCCCCTGGTCGATCGGTTGAGGATTAGCGCCGTCTTCCCCTGCCCTTGGGCTTGCCGGTGGCGCGGGGCCGCCCCTTGCTTCCCAGATCCACCTCGATGCCCAGGTCAAGGGCTTCCAGCCGGCGCAACTCGTCGCGCAGGCGAGCGGCTTCCTCGAATTCCAGGTCGGCGGCAGCGGCCTTCATGCGCTTTTCGATATCGGCCTTGACCGAGGACAGATTGTGGCCGACCCCATGGGCCAGCCCCGAATCGCCGGTCCCCACGGTCACGTAATCGGCTTCGTAGACACTATCCATAACGTCGGTAATGGTCTTCTTGATGCTTTCCGGCGTGATGCCGTGAGCGGCGTTGTAGGCCTGCTGCTTCTCGCGCCGCCGGTTGGTCTCGCCGATGGCGTAGTCCAGGCTGGCGGTCATCTTGTCCGCATAGAGAATGACCCGGCCCTCGATATTGCGGGCCGCCCGGCCGATGGTCTGGATCAGCGAGGTCTTGGAGCGCAGGAAGCCCTCCTTATCCGCATCCAGGATGGCCACCAGAGCGCATTCGGGAATATCGAGCCCCTCGCGCAGCAGGTTGATGCCGATCAGCACGTCGAAGGCCCCCAGACGCAGATCACGGATGATCTCGATGCGCTCCAGGGTATCGATGTCCGAATGCAGATAGCGCACCCGCACGCCGTTATCGTGCATGTACTCGGTCAGATCCTCGCTCATGCGCTTGGTCAGCGTGGTGACCAGGGTGCGCAGCCCCTTCCTGGCGGTGGCCCTGACCTCGGCCAGCAGGTCGTCCACCTGATGCTCCACCGGCCGCACGATGCAGATGGGATCCACCAGGCCGGTGGGGCGGATGACCTGTTCGGTGAAGACGCCGCCGGTGCGCTCCATCTCCCAGGGGCCGGGAGTGGCGGAGACGAACACCGTCTGCGGCCGCATCAGCTCCCATTCCTCGAATTTCAGGGGCCGGTTGTCGATGCATGACGGCAGGCGGAAGCCGAATTCGGCCAGCACGCTCTTGCGATTGAAGTCCCCCCGGAACATGCCGCCGATCTGCGGCACGGTGACGTGGCTTTCATCGACGATCAGCAGGGCGTCCTCGGGCAGGTATTCGAACAGGGTCGGCGGCGGATCGCCGGGGCGCCGCCCGGTGAGATAGCGGGAGTAATTCTCGATGCTCTTGCAATGGCCGGTGGCTTCCAGCATCTCCAGGTCGAAATTGGTGCGCTGCTCCAGGCGCTGGGCCTCCAGCAGCTTGCCCTCGGCATTGAAGCGCTCCAGCGTCTCCTTGAGTTCCGCCTTGATGCCCTTGATGGCCTGGGTGATGGTCGGGCGCGGCGTCACGTAGTGGCTGGAGGGGTAGACCATGATTTCGGCGAGCGAACAGGTCTTCTCGCCGGTCAGGGGGTCGAACTCGTTGATGGCCTCGATCTCGTCGCCGAACAGGGACAGCCGCCAGGCCCGATCCTCGTAATGGACCGGGAAGATTTCCACCGCGTCGCCCCGGACGCGAAAGGTGCCGCGCTCGAAGGCGGCGTCATTCCTGGTGTATTGCAATTCCACCAGCCGCTTCAGAAGGTCGGAGCGGTCGATGCTCTCGCCCACCGCCAGCTTGACGGTCATGCGGGCATAGGATTCCACCGAGCCGATGCCGTAGATGCACGACACCGACGCCACCAGGATGACGTCGCGCCGCTCCAGCAGCGCCCGGGTGGCGGCGTGGCGCATGCGGTCGATCTGCTCGTTGACCGCCGAATCCTTCTCGATATAGGTGTCGGTGCGCGGGATATAGGCTTCGGGCTGGTAGTAATCGTAATAGGAAACGAAATACTCCACCGCGTTGTCGGGAAAGAACCCCTTCATCTCGGCATAGAGCTGCGCCGCCAGGGTCTTGTTGGGAGCCAGCACCAGGGTCGGGCGCCTGGTGCGCTCGATGACATGGGCCATGGTGAAGGTCTTGCCCGAGCCGGTGACCCCCAGCAGCACCTGATCCAGCTCGTTGCCGTTCACTCCGGCCGTCAGTTCGCCGATGGCCTGGGGCTGATCGCCCGCCGGCTGGTAATCGGAGACGATGCGGAACACGGCATCGCCCTCGGGCAAGGGCGGACGCTCCATGAAGTCGAAGGGCAGTGGACGGCTCATGGGGGCATTATAGGGAAGTCCCCCCACCCATGGGGAGCCCCGAATCGCTGGACGAAGCCAGCCCGGTATGACAATGTAATGCCAGGATCGAAAGACCCCCGACCATGCGGACCAGCAAGCCCATCTCCGTGACCCTCGGCCCCCAGCAGGCCAGCCTGGAAACTCGCCTGAAATCAGGGGCCTACGGCTCGGCCAGCGAAGTCATCCGGGCGGCACTCCGCGCCCTCGACCGCGAAGAGGCAGCCCTGGACGAAGTGCTACGTCGCAAGGTCCAGGCATCCCTGGCCGATACCCACCCCAACGCCCCGGCCGAGGACGTCTTCGCCCGCCTGCATGCTCTTCATACCGGGTTGAGTGCGGGCCAGACGCGTGACCCGTAAGATCGTCTTTCGCCCCCATGCGGAAACCGATCTGATCTCGCTTTACCGCTATATCGCCGCAGCCTCGGATTTAGAACGAGCCGGCTCCTATCTCGCCCGCATCGAAGAGGCCTGCATGGCCCTCGCTGATTTCCCTGAACGCGGCACGATGCGCGACGATATCGCGCCGGGCCTGCGCACCATCGGCTTTGAACGCAGGGTCACCATCGCATTCAGGGTTCTCGACCACAGTGTTGAAATCGTCACCATCGCTTATGCTGGACGCCAATTCGAAGATCATTAGCCGTCCCACCCGCATCGCCGCAAGGCCTCGATCATATGCTCGGGCGGCGGGGCGGTGACCAGGATGGGCTCCTTGGACGGCCCCAGCGGCGGCACGGCGATTTCGCGGGCCAGCAGATGCAGCCTGACCCTGGTCTCGGGATCGGGGCCGTAATAGGGATCGCCCAGCAAGGGACAGCCCAAATGCTGGGCATGGATGCGGATCTGGTGGGTGCGGCCGGTGCGGGGCCGCCATTCCATCCAGGTCAGCCCCTCGCCCCGCCCCTTGACTGACCAGTCGGTGATAGAGGTCTGTCCCGCCGGATCGACCTTGATGCGCCAGCCCTGGCCGCGGGCCGAGACCTTCAGCAGCGGCGCGTCGACGGTGCCGCGATCGCCGGGCGGCGAACCGATGCAGACCGACCAGTAGACCTTGCTCACCCGGTGTTGCTCGAAGGCCTTGCCCAGGCGCTTGATGGCCTTGTCGTGGCGGCCCAGGACCAGACAGCCCGAGGTATCGCGGTCCAGGCGATGGGCCAGACGCGGATTGTCGGCCCAGCCGAAGCGCAGCGCCTCGAAATACAATTCCAGGTGATCGGGCGAATTGGGGCCGGCATGCACGGCCAGGCCGGCGGGCTTATCCAGAACGATGACGTCCTGGTCCTTGTAGAGCACGCGGGAAAGGATCTGGTCTGGGGTCATGTCTGGGGGCTCGTGGTTCAATCATCGCGTCATCCCGACGACCATCGGGAGGAGGGATCTCATCCTGGCGCGGCATTTCCGGGTTGGAACCGGCGCGTCAGGCGGAGATTCCTCGCTATCGCTCGGAATGACAATGTAAATCGGCGGCTTAAGCCGTTCTTAACGGCGACCGCCTACCCTTTCCCCAAGCCGCAGGAGAACCGTCCAAGCATGAAGATCATCGCCACCATCGAGGCGCGCATGACCTCGTCGCGCCTGCCGGGCAAGGTATTGCTGCCCTGTCAGGGCCAGCCCATGCTCGCCCGCATGGTCGAGCGTCTGCGGCGCGTACCGTCGCTGTCCGGCATCGTCGTGGCCACCACCGTGAATGCCGCCGACGATGCCATCGAGGCCCTGGCCACGGAGCTGGGCATCGGCTGCTGGCGCGGGTCCGAGGACGACGTCCTGGCCCGAGTGCTGGATGGCGCCCATGCCTTCGAGGCCGATGTGATCGTCGAGACCACCGGCGACTGCCCGCTGATCGACCCCTCCATCGTCGAGCAATGCATCCAGGAATACCGGGCTTCGGGCGTCGACTACCTGTCCAACGTCCTGGAGCGCACCTTTCCCATCGGCATGGACACCCAGGTCTTCGCCACCGGCATCCTCGACGACGTGGCGCGCCGAACCAGCGACCCCACCGACCACGAGCATGTCAGCCTGTATATCTACCGCCACCCCGAGCTGTACTCACTGCGGAACGTGGCGGCTCCCCCCGATCTGCACGACCCCGATCT
>JACQAD010000055.1 GCA_016195125.1 Magnetospirillum sp. | reverse complement strand
CCGGCGGCATGGTCCGGGTGGTGGGTTATCCCTCCACCGGTGCCATCGCCTTCGTCGGCCAGGACGACAACGCCGTCGCCATGGGCCGGGCCCGCGCCGTGGCCAAGTCGCTGACCAGTCTGGGGGTACCCGCCCGCAAGATTCTGGTTGCCGCCGATACGGCTCCGCACTCTGCCTATGACGACAGCGGCGCCAAGGTTTCCATCGAGTATTGATGGCCGGCTTCCCGCCGGGGCTTGCGGATCGCGCATACCCCGGTTGGGCCAATTAGCCATCGATTCTTAACCGCTGCGGCGTTACGGTCCCTCCGTCGAGGGGGGCCCAACAGCAGATCGGGTTTGGCTCATGAGCAGCAACCAGGAATTCCACCGGATCAAGCGGCTTCCGCCTTATGTCTTCGCGGAAGTGAACGCCATGAAGGCCCGCGCCCGCGCCGCCGGCGAGGACATCATCGATTTTGGAATGGGCAATCCCGATCAGCCCACTCCGTCCCATATCGTCGAAAAGCTGGTGGAGGCGGCGCGCAATCCCCGCGCCCACCGCTATTCCATGAGCCGGGGCATCCCCGGCCTGCGCAAAGCCCTGACCGGCTATTACCAGCGCCGGTTCGGCGTCGACATCGACCCGGAAACCGAGTGCATCGTCACCCTGGGCTCCAAGGAGGGGCTGGCCAATCTGGCCAATGCCATCACCAGCCCCGGCGACATCGTGCTGGTTCCCAATCCCAGCTATCCCATCCATCCCTATGGCTTCATCATCGCCGGCGGTTCCTGCCGCTTCGTGCCGGTGACTCCCGATGCCGAGTTCCTGAAGGCTCTGGACCGCGCCGTCCGCCACTCGGTCCCCAAGCCCATCGCCCTGGTGCTGAACTATCCGAGCAATCCGACCGCCCTGCTGGCCGACCTCGACTTCTACGGCCAGGTGGTGGATTTCTGCCGCCATCATGGGATCTGGATTCTGTCCGATCTGGCCTATTCCGAGATCTATTTCGACGTCACCCCGCCGCCGTCGATCCTGCAGATTCCCGGCGCCAAGGACATCGCGGTCGAGTTCACCTCCATGAGCAAGACCTACAACATGCCGGGCTGGCGCATCGGCTTCGCCGCCGGCAACAAGACCCTGATCGGGGCGCTGGCGCGCATCAAATCCTATCTTGATTACGGCGCCTTCACCCCCATCCAGGTGGCTGCCTCCTTCGCCCTCAACGGGCCGCAGGATTGCGTCGACGAGATCCGGGCGCTGTACAAGGACCGCCGCGACGTCCTCATCGAAGGGCTGCAATCCGCCGGCTGGGACGTGCCCAGCCCGCCCGCCACCATGTTCGCCTGGGCTCCCATCCCCAAGGCCTTCGCCCATCTGGGTTCGCTGGAATTCTCCAAGCTGCTGATGCGCGAGGCCCAGGTGGCGGTGGCGCCCGGCATCGGCTTTGGTGAATACGGCGATTCCCATGTCCGCATCGGGCTGGTGGAAAACCGCCACCGCACCCGTCAGGCGGTTCGCAACATCAAGACCTTCCTCGCCAACACCCAGCAGGTGCTCGAGGATTCCGAGAAACAGCGCGTCACAGGGACTCAGACATGAGCAGCAAGGCCTCTCCCCTTAAAATCGCCATCGCCGGTCTGGGCACGGTCGGCGGCGGCACCGTCCAGTTGCTGAAGGATCACGCCGCGCTGCTGGCCGCCCGCGCCGGACGCCCCCTCGTCCTGGTGGGGGCCGCCGCCCTGGTCAAGCCCGCCGATCTGCCCCTGGAAGGCGTGACCTTCTTCACCGACGCCCGCATCATGGCCAAGGAATGCGATTACGACGTGCTGGTGGAACTGATCGGCGGCGCCGGCGGCATCGCCCTCGAATTGGTCAGGACCGCCCTGGAACGCGGTCGCAGCGTGGTCACCGCCAACAAGGCGATGATCGCCCATCACGGTCTCGACCTGGCCCGGCTGGCCGAGGCCAAGGGCGGCAATATCGGCTTCGAGGCCAGCGTCGGCGGCGGCATCCCCGTCATCAAATCCCTGCGCGAGGGATTGGCCGGCAACCGCGTCACCAAGGTGATGGGCATTCTCAACGGCACCTGCAATTACATCCTGACCACCATGCGCGATTCCGGCCGTGATTTCGGCGATGTGCTGGCCGAGGCCCAGGCCCTGGGATATGCCGAGGCCGATCCCAGCTTCGACATCGACGGCACCGACACCGCCCACAAGCTGGCGATCCTGGCCAGCCTGGCCTTCGCCATGCCCCTGGACATCGACGCGGTCTCTTGCGAGGGCATCCGCAATGTCAGCGCGCTGGACATCCGCTATGCCGACGAGCTGGGCTACCGCATCAAGCTGCTGGGCGTCGCCACCCACACCGCGCAGGGCGTCGAGACCCGGGTCTATCCGGCCATGGTGCCGCTGTCCTTCCCCCTGGCCCATGTGAGCGGCCCCTTCAACGCCATCGTCACCGAGGGTGATTTCGTCGGCCGCACCGTGCTGGAAGGTCGCGGCGCCGGAGCGCGCCCCACCGCCTCGGCGGTGGTCGCCGACCTGATGGATCTGGCCATGGGCCGCACCGGCCCCACCTTCGGCCTGACGGTCGATTCCCTGCAGCCCCTGCCCAAGGCCCCGTCCGGCACCCATCGCAGCGCCTATTACATCCGCCTGATGGTCCGTGACGAGCCCGGCGTCTTCGCCGACATCGCCGCCGCCCTTCGCGACGAGAAGGTCTCCATGGAACAGATCATCCAGCGCGGCCGGGCACCGTCCGAGGTGGTGCCGGTGGTGATGACCGTGCACGAGACCGACGAGGCCTCCATGCT
>JACQAD010000054.1 GCA_016195125.1 Magnetospirillum sp. | reverse complement strand
GGCGCATGGTCGGCGATCGGAACCGTTGCGCAAGGCCGCCCAGGGCGGCCTTGCGGCCGCTGGTCATGCCTTCCAGCTTCTGGCGTAATTGCGGCAACGAGCGGATGTCGGCCAAGCGGCGGCGCAGGAAGGCCCAGGTTTCCTCCGAGCCTTCGGACGTGTCGTCCAGCCAGTAGAGCAGGGTCGCCGAATAGACCGCCGCCAACGTGGCCCTTTTGGTGTACCACGAGAAATCGTGTGAGGTATCACCGATGGCGGTCCAGATGGAATCGGACGTGCCCCAGGTCAATTTGGCGGCCAGGGCCAGGTTCGGCGGAAGCGCCAGCAGCGAGGCGGCGCGGCGGATGGCCTCGCGATGGTCGTCCCAGCGCTGCAGGCGGCATTTTACCGCCAGAAACACCTTCTCTCCCACTCCCCGACCATCCAGCCCCAGCGCCGCCAGATCCTCCGCCATCAGGCGGTTGGCGTGATCGACCAGATGGCAAACCGCATCGGCGGCTCCACCGGGAAACAGATTCCCGAGCAAGATGGGGTCAAGGTCGAGCTCGGCGGCGGCGGCGGTCAGGGTGGCGCCGGTCCAACCGTCGAACGCCGCATGGGGCAGCATGGCCGTCACCAGTGCATCCTTGAGCCGACGCGATTCCATATTGATGATCCTTTCTCGCCTTGCCCCTTCACAAGGGGGAAGCACTGTGCTATCAACCCACCTCCCCGGACGGCAGAGATGTCGTGCGTCGGGACGGTTTACAAACGTAGAGGAGCGGTGGCGCAACGTGCAAGTTCTCGTTCGTGACAACAATGTCGATCAGGCCCTTAAGGCGCTCAAGAAGAAGATGCAGCGCGAGGGGGTCTTCCGTGAGATGAAGCTTCGTCGGAATTACGAGAAGCCGTCCGAGCGTCGTGCCCGTGAGAAGGCCGAAGCCGTGCGCCGCGCCCGCAAGCTCGAGCGTAAGCGCTTGGAGCGCGAGGGCTTCTAGTCCAGCGACCTTCTTCGGCCGCCCCTCTTGGCGGCCGAACCGGAATATCAAGCGTCGCCATCGCTGGCGCCATGACTTAGGTCGTGGCGCCTTTCGGTGTTTACGTATGCCTTAATGTTCCATTGCCCCTCGCCTTCCATACCGGTACCGTAATTACCTGTATTTAAGAAACCGAGGACGCTGTGACCATGGAGATGCTCCGAAATCTACGGATCGGCCGACGAATACTTCTTGCATTCCTACTCCCGGTCTTCGGTCTCGTCGCCTTTTCAGGGTATGTCATCGTCCAACGCTGGATCGTCGCAGCCGAGACCAGCGGCCTGATCCGCATGGCCAGCCTGGCGACCGGCATCAGCGCCAACGTCCACGAATTGCAGAAGGAACGGGGCGCCTCATCCCTGTACGTAGCCAGCGGCCGCCAGCAATTCGCCGACAAGGTCACCGCCCAGCGCAAGCTCTCCGACGATTTCATCGGACGTTATGAACAGGCCGTCAAGGATGGCGACGGAGCCCGGGACCAGACCCTGATCGCCGCTCAAGCCAAGGTGGGCGAGGCCTTGGCCGGACGTGTCGGGCTGCGGGCAGCCATCGATGCCGGCACCATGGACCGCAACGGACTGTTTCAGGCTTATACCGCCCTGATCAAGGTGCAGCTCGACGCGGTCGGACTGATGGCGCGCCTGTCTCCGGATAAGGGGGCCGCCGAAGCGGTCGGCGCCTATCTCGCCTTCATGGAGGCCAAGGAACGCGCCGGACAGGAGCGCGCCACCGGTGCCGCCGGCTTCGCCGGCACCTTCGACGCCGTCATCTATCGCCGCCTGGTGTCGCTGATCGCCGATCAGGAAATGCTGTTCACCCATTTCGTCCGCACGGCCTCGCCCGAACTGGTGACCTTCTTTCGCGACAAGCTGAACGATCCGGTGATCGGTGAGGTCACCGCCATGCGCGAGGCCGCCCATGCCAAAGCCCTGGCCGGCGGCGAAGGTGTCGCTGCCCCCAAATGGTTCGAGGCCACCACCAGGCGTATCGATCTCCTGAAGGTCGTCGAGGATCGTATCGCCCAAGATCTGATCTCCATGGCCTCCAGGACCAGCGGCGACGCGCGTTTATTCCTGTTGCTGCAGATCATCGCCGTCGCCATTGGCCTGGGCGTCACCTTCGCGGCGGCGGTGGTTCTGGCCAAGGGCATCACCGGCCCCATCTCGGATATCACCAATGCCATGAGCCGGCTTGCCACCGGCGACACCACCATCACCCTGGCCGGCCTCGACCTTGCGACCGAGCAGGGTGAGATGGCGCGCGCCGTCGAGGTTTTCAGAGCCAACCATATCGCCGCGGTAAAACTGGCGGAGGCCCAACGGGTCGAGCAGGAAGCCAAGGAATCCCGCCGTCAGGCCATCGAGCAACTGACCACCCGCTTCCGTCAGGACGTCTCCAATGCCCTGGCCGAAGTCGGCGGGGCGACCCGCCTGCTGGACCTGTCCGCCCACAACTTGGAAGGATCGGCCCGCAGCATGGAGGGGCATGCCACCGCCGTCTCAGCCGCCGCCGAGGAGGCCAGCCTCAACGTCCAGACCGTGGCCGG
>JACQAD010000048.1 GCA_016195125.1 Magnetospirillum sp. | reverse complement strand
GTGCCGCGCAAGCCGCCTGGGGCGGCGCTTTCGCCACATAGACCTTTACACGGGAGAGGTTTCGGGGTGAAAACACCCCTCGGCCCCCTGCTGGCGGGGCGCGGCAGGGGAATAACCACATGGCGGCCGACGGCCTTATTCCGACCTTCGTCCTGATGGGTAATCACAAGTATTACCGGATGCTGGAGTTGAATATCGACTGTATCCGCCGGGTTTATCCGACGGCGCCGGTGATTGTTTACGATTGGGGCGGTGCGGATTATCGACCGGGTTTCACCCGTCCCGAGGACGGCCTGGTGCGGGTGGTCGATTGGGGCGGCGCCATCAAGGATACGGAGAATCTGGAATCCAGCCTGCGCCCGGCCCAGAAGGTGGATCTGGCCATTCGCTACAATGCCCGTTTTCCCCGCACCCTGGGTCAGAGGATCAAGAAGAAGATCCTGAAATCCCTGCCCAACTCGCCCTTGGCCCGGCCCCTGATCAAGGATGGGCTGGTGTTCGAGAACATGCTGGCCCAGAAGATCCCCTGCATGGTCGATGCCTCGGGCCGGGTGGGGGCGGGGGCCATGGTCTTCCTCGACGCTGACGCCTTCTTGTTGCGGCCGCTGGACGGGGTGCTGGGGCGCGGTGATTTCGACGTGGCCGTTACCCTGATCGAGCGGCCCTGTTTCGAGGTCAACCGCTGCGCCGTCATCAATAGCGGAGTGATCTTCTACGGTCCCGATCCGGCCGGGCGCGATGCCTTCCTGACCGCCTGGCTGGAGGCTTGCGGCAGGTGCGACGAATGGCTGAAGGAACAGACCTCCATGGTCCGCATGCTGGAAGCCAGCGGCGCCCCGGCCTTTACCGCCGAGGCGCTGAACCGCGTCGAATTGGCGGGGCGAAGCGTGGCGGTGCTGTCCCTGGCGCAGCGCCTTTACAACAATACCGACCACGAATGCCTGCGCGCCGGCGAGGTGCCCTGCGTGGCGCATTTCGCCAACACCGCCAACAACGATTCCTATTTCGACGGATTGCGCCGGCAATTGCTGCAAGCGGCCGAGACGCTGGCCGGAGGCTGAGGTCTAATCCGCGGCCAGACTCTGTTGGGCCGGATCGGCATCGGGCAGGGTGAAGAAGAACGAACTGCCCTGTCCGACGGACGAGCGCAGCCACAGATGGCCGCCATGGCTTTCGATGATGCGCTTGCAGATGGCAAGGCCGATGCCGGTGCCGGGATAGGCGTTGCCGGAATGCAGGCGCCGGAACACCTCGAAGACGTAATCGTGATATTGCGGATCGATGCCGATGCCGTTATCGGCGATCTCGAACCGCCATTCCTTATCCAGGCGCTCGGCCTTGACCTCGACCACCGGAATGGTGTTGGCGGTGGAGTATTTGAGGGCGTTGCTGATCAGGTTATGGAAGACCTGATGGAGTTGGGCCTCGTCGGCGACCAACCGGGGCAGGGGAGAAATACGCAACTCGGCCTGCTTATCCTCGATGACCGGGCGCAGGGAGGAGACGACGCTTTCCACCAGCGGGGCGCAATCCAGTGGGGCCAATGCCAGGTCGTGACCGCCCGCCCGGCTGTATTCCAGCAGATCGCGGATCAGATTGGACATGCCTTTCTGCAGATCGGCTTCGGCCCGCTTGCGTTCGAAGACTTCATGTTCAAGTTCGGTGTGGCGATCGTGCAGATCCTGCACCGCCAGATTGAGCTGACGGGCGATGTTGTCATAAGCCCAGCGCAGCCGGTCGATTTCGTCGCCATTCTCGGGGAAGCCCAGCTTCTCGTCGTAGAGCGAGGCCTGGGAGAGCAGGGATTCCGGCACCAGGGTGCTGACGTTGCGGGCCAGTTCCTCCACCCGCCTTGTCACCAGCCGGCTGAAGATAACGTACATGAACGCGGCGACCAGGAAGGTCTTGACGGCATTGCTGATCAGGATGGTGATGGCCTGGGTCAGCAAGCGTCCATAGATACCATCCAGGCTGGCCGTCACCTCGAGGGTGGCGATCCGGCGGATCTCGCCCCGAATCTCGCGGTTGAGCGCGTATTCTCGGGTGATCTGCCGCTTCGAGGCGACATCCCCCGAACTCCAGGTGCTGCGGCCATCGCTGGTGGTGATGGTGGCGCGCTCAACATGGGGCAGGCGGGTCAGGGAGTTCAGCGCCAAGCCGATCTGAGCCTCGTCGAACGACCAGACGCTGCTGATGATGGGGGGAAGGAAGATCTCCACATCCTCAAGCAGGACATCCATGTCGGCGCGCTGCTGGCGATAGTCCCCCGACAATTGATAAGCGGTGGCAAGCAGGGCGAGAAACGAGCTGAAGGCGACGATCAGCACGATCATGCGCCTGCCGATCTTGTTCTCCCGCCCTTTCTTTCGCAGCATCATCATCATCATCATGATGACGTCGAGCCTAGACGTATCGACTGGCGGTTGCGATTCGAAATTTGGACTATCCCCTATTTTCCCGTGGGTATTTTTTCGGAGAGCACCGACTGGGCAATGGCCTCGAGCCGGGCCATCACCGCTTCGGCATCGGGATAGGAGCGGGCCAGGATCAGATGGACGTCCAGCCGGTCGATCACATCGTATTCCAGCCCCTTGATGGGATGGGCGGCCAGAATCTCCGTGGCGGGTCCGGCATAATCGAGGACGTAATCGGCCCGGCCATGTTCGAGCATGGTGAAGGCCGAGTCGTGACTGACCGTGCCGTTGTTGTTGATCTTGTTGGCCTGATCCTTGATGAAGCTCAGCAGGCCGGCATAGGTATAGCCGTGGATGGTGATGATGTCCTTGCCGGCCAGATCCTCCCTGGCGCGGATGGGGGGCGTGTCCGACCGGCGGTAGGCGCGCAGCTCGGTGGAGGCGACCGGCTTGTGGCTGGCCAGGCAGCAGGCCTCCAGATTGGCCGATTTAACCAGCATGGAGAAGTCAGCGGTGCCGTCCTGCAGGTTGTTGAACAGCCGAGCCGCCGGATAGCTCTTGCCCCGCCACGGAATTCCGGCCTTGGTGAAGATGGATTCCGCCAGACGCAGCAGCGGATTATCCGGCTCGCCGTTCTTGTCCAATCTGGTGGTCCAGATGGATTGGTCGGGATAGGCGTATTCCAGCATCCTGGCGGGGGACGCCCAGGCCGTATCCGAGAGGCAGATCGTCGATCCCATGGCAAGGGCCGTAAGAATTCCGGCGACCCAACGGCCCATGGCCGGCAAGATCATGTTGTTGCCCATCGTCACCCCCTCATCCCCGACGAAGGTAATAATACAGGAAGCTTATGGTGTGCTCAATGACCGTTCATGATGGAAAGCTTTTCGCCGAAGGCCGCACAGTCTAGATTGATGATCATTTTGTCGGAGATGTCCCGGTTCGCCGTGACATCGAGATGTTCTGAGGGGATTTGGAAACAAATCGTTTCTTTTCGTCATGCGGTGCCGGCGGTGATAAAGGTATTGTTCTGACGCGGCGATATTCCTTGCGTGGCGCGAATATCGTAAGCAAGGCTGTTTTGGGGAATGCCGGGGAGCATGGTCAAGGCTGGACAAGGTGGCGGTGAGCCGCTTCCTGATACGGAGACGGAGCGGGGGGAAGCCAGGCTCGGGCAGCCGCAGGAGGCCTATGTCGCCTTCGCTTTCGCCGCCGCCGATCTGTTGATGGAGGCCGATCATGATGGCCGCATCATCTTCGCCATCGGTGCGTCCATGGCGCTGGTGGGCCGCCCGGCGCGCCTGCTGGCCACCATGACCTTGCCCGAACTGATCCGGGCCGAGGATCAGTCGCGGGCCCGCAACGCCCTGAAGCGCATGGCCAATGGCGATCGGGTCCGCCACGTGCTGCTTCACGTGTCGCTGCCTTCGGGCGTCGCCAATCCGGTGGCCCTGTCAGGCTATCCCCATCCCGATCACAAGGGGCGGCTGCTGCTGGTTCTGACCCATTCCGGCACGTTGATGTCGCCCACGGTGCGGCGCCGGGACGGCGGTTTGCTGGGGCGGGAGGGCTTCGAATCCCTGGCCGGCGAACTGATCAAGGAAAGCTCGCGCGAGGGTGATGACAGTTACCGCATGACCTTGCTGGATCTGCCGGAACTGGCGGAATTGCGCAGCAAAGTCGGCGCCGAGGCCACGGCGGGCTTTGTCTCGCGCTTCACCGATTATCTCAAGCAATGCTCGGTGGGGGGCGACGCCGCCGCCGATCTCGGCAACAGCAAGTTCGGGGTCATTCATGGCCCCGAGGTCAATGCCGGCGAGATCGAGATCGCCATCAGCGGGTTGGCCCAACAGGTGATGGGGGCGCCGCTGGCGGCGGAATCCACCTCCCTATCCTTCGACGGCGAGGGGATCTCCGCCCAGGAGGCGACCAGCGCCCTGATCTACACGCTGAACCGCTTCACCACCGACAGCAATGCCGCCATCCACGAATTGTCGGCCATGGCGCGTCCGACCCTGTCCCACACCGTGTCGAAGATGCGCGCCGTCAAGCAGACCATCGGCTCTGGCGATTTCGAGCTGTTCTTCCAGCCCATCGTCGATCTGTGGAGCAATGCGGTCCACCATTTCGAGTGCCTGGTCCGGTTCGGCGGCAGCGGTGCCTCGCCCTACAATACCGTGGTCTTCGCCGAGGATACCGGTCTGGTGGGCGAGATGGACTGTGCCATTTTGTCCCGCGCCATCGCCTTCATGCGCGACGGCGTGGGAACCGAGCCCAGCCTGCGCTTCGCCGTCAATCTCTCGGGACGCTCGCTGTCCAGTCCCTCGGTGGCGGCGCGGCTGCTGCAACTGATCCATGGCGCTGCCGATTTGCGCGGGCGGCTCTTGTTCGAACTGACCGAATCCGCCGCCATCGCCGATCTGGTGGCGGTCAATGCCGTCATCCAGGAAATCCGCGGCCGCGGCCATCCGCTGGGCATCGACGATTTCGGCTCGGGTTCGGCCGCTTTCCATTATCTGCGGGCCTTGAAGGTCGACCACGTCAAGATCGACGGCTCCTATGTGCGCGAGGCCGCCAGCAACGGCGATTCCCTGCCGTTCCTGCGGGCCATCACGCAATTGTGTCGCGAGCTCAAGATCGCCACCGTCGCCGAGCATATCGAGGATGAGGCCACCGCCAATCTGCTGCGGGTCTACAATGTCCGCTACGGCCAGGGCTATTACTTCGGCAAGCCCATGCGGCCGTCCACCAAGCATTCGGGAACCAAGGCGCCCTGGCTGACACCCGTGACCCAGTGGCGCAATGGCTTACTGTTCTTCGGCAACGGCGGCGGCGGAACGCCGTCATCGGGTGGAAATGGCGGCTGACTGGTAAGACCGGTCACGCCTTTGCCATTGTATTCCAAATGATCCCGACGTAAATGAAGGATCAAGGATGAGCGGAGCCCACGGCGACGTGTGGCACAGGGAGAAATGTCGGGCATGGAAGCGTTGGTCTGGACCGAAAGTCTCAGCGTTGGCGAAGCCACGCTCGATGG
>JACQAD010000047.1 GCA_016195125.1 Magnetospirillum sp. | reverse complement strand
CTTGGCCTGCAATGCCGCCAGGGCCTCCTGCTCCTTGGCGGTCAGGCGGTCCATCAGGGAGGTCATGGCGATTTCCAGTCGCCCCTCCATCTTGCGCATCTCGCTCTCGGCCACCTGCCGGGCCTTGTCGGCGGCGCGCCAGGCGCCCAATCCGTAGATCAACAGCAACAGAGTGACGATCAGGCCGCCCGACCACTCCACATGAACCAGGATATCCTTCACCCCGTCCGCTTCGCTCTTGGCGGATTTGTCGGCATAGGCACGTAATTCGCGGTGGTCGGCGTCGAGACCGCCCATGCGCATCTCCAAGGTGCGCAGGCGGGCGTCGTCATAGGGGGCGAGGGAGGAGGCTTGTCCAGCCCAGGCGGGCATGGACAGACACAGAAGCAGCGCAACGACAGGCAGACGCATGGAGATTCCCCCTTGAGAGTTGCGCAACCTAGCATAGGCCGGTCGGTCGCGCACCCGGCGGGAGAATCCGCCCCTATTCCTCCTGCATCATCTCCTGCCGGAAGGCGGCGAAGGCGGCGTCGAAGGTTAGGATGTGGTCGCACAGCCAGCGCTTGAGCAGATCCACCAGTTCATCGGCCACGTAATCGGGGCCGGAATTCATCAGGCGCTCGATCAGGACGTCCAACTGGAAGATCAAATATTCGTGGTCGTAGCGGTGGCTGTCGCGGTCAGGATAGGCCACCTGCTCCATCTCGTGCTGTTCCTGGCTGAAATGCTCTCGGGTGAACAGGCAGAGATCGGCCACCGCCTGGGTAACCATGTCGGCGCCCAGCAGCGCCGCCGAGAAAATCCCATTCATCAACGCGAACATCTCGCGGTGGTCGTCGTCTTCCGCCTTCATATTCAGCAGCAGATCATCGGACCACTCGATCTTATCAATGCCTCGTGAAACAATCCGATTCGAAGCCATATGACAGATGCCCCTCTCCCGAAGAGGTGCCCAGAGCGCCCCAACGCTCACCGACAAATTATACGTGGCATACTTGAATGGATATTGGGCGAAAGTAATGGATCGTTGCAGTGACTGAGCCCCCTTCCACCGGCGCAAAGACCGTTTTCAGCTTGTGCGCGGCCGAAGTGCTGACCATGGTCGGCGTCTTCGCCTTCCCCGCCCTGCTGCCGTCCTTCGTGGCGGAATGGGGCCTGTCCAATACCGAGGCCGGCTGGATCTCCGGCGTGGTGTTCGCCGGCTATACCGTCGCGGTGCCGGTGCTCTCCACGCTGACCGACCGCATCGACGCCAAAAGGGTTTATCTGGCGGGCGCCCTGGTCGCCGCCCTGTCCGCGCTGCTTTATGCCATGGCGGCGGAGGGGTTCTGGTCGGCGCTGGCGCTGCGCTTCGCCTCGGGGGTGGGGCTGGCCGGAACCTATATGCCGGGACTGAAGGCCCTGGTGGACCGGACATCGGGGCCGCGTCAGGCCCGCTGGATCAGCTTTTACACCGCCAGCTTCTCGTTGGGCACCAGCGCCTCGTTCCTGATCATCGGCGCCGTGGCCGAAATCTGGGGCTGGCGCTCCGCCTTCGCCCTGGCCGGACTCGGCGCGGCGGCGGCCCTGGTACTGGTGGCCGCCCTGCTGGAGCCCTGCCGCCCCATCCCGCCGGCCAAGCCCACCAATCCCTTCGATTTCGCGCCGGTGATCAGGAACCGGGCCGCCATGGGCTATGTCCTGGGCTATGCAGCCCATGTGTGGGAGCTGTTTGGCGCCCGCTCGTGGATGGTGGCGTTCCTGGCCTGGGTGATGGCCAGTCAGCCGGGAGCCGCCGGCCCCACCCCCACCACCGTCGCCACTCTCGGCGCCTTGCTGGCCATGGCGTCCTCCATCATCGGCGCCGATCTGGCGGTGCGCTTCGACCGACGCCGGGTCTGCGCCTTCGCCATGCTGTCCTCGGCGGCGCTGGCGGCGGTGATCGGCTTTTGCGGCACCCTGCCCTATGGCGCGGTGGTGGCGCTGATCCTGCTGTACAACGTGCTGATCCAGATCGATTCGGCGGCCCTGACCACCGGCGCGGTGATGGCGGCGGAACCGTCGCGCCGGGGGGCGACCATCGCCGTGCATTCCCTTTTGGGCTTCGGCGCCGGCTTCATCGGCCCCCTGGCCTTCGGCATGGTCCTGGATCAGGCCGGCGGCGGCAATTCGGCCCTGGCCTGGGGTCTGGCCTTCGCCTCCCTGGCGGTTATCGTGGGCCTCGGCCCCCTGGCTCTACGGCTCAGATAACCCGCAGAATCATCACCCGCCCGTCGCTGGCGCGGTAGATCAGCCGCCAGGGCAGGCCGGGCAGCGGCAATTCCCTGGTGCCCGGCGCCGTGCCGGAGCGGCCGCGATCGGGAAAGTCGGCCAGGCAATCGGCGGCCTCGATGATCAGACGGCCGATGCGCCGGGCCACCTCGGCGCCCAGCCCGGCACGCAGGCGGAACAGATCGGTCAAAGCGGCATCGGACCAGCGCAGCATCAGCACGAGCCCGGCGGATTGGATTCGTCGTCCTTGCCCCAGCCCAGCAGCCAGGCCCGCACCTTCTCATGGGAGGCCGACAGACCGGGAGCGGCGCCGAACTCGCCCTCTCCCGCCGCCTGGATCACCGCCGCGCGGGCCGCCGCCGTCTCGGCCTCGACCTCCAGAAAAGCCCTGAGCGCGCGCTCCAGCAACGCCGCCTCGTCCCCGCCATGGGCGGCCAGATGGGCATCCAATCTCGAAGCGATATCGTCTTCAAGAACGAGGCGAATGGTCCGGGGCATGACTTTCTCCTGAAATCGCGGGAGAATCTTAGGCGATTCGAGGCCATTAGGCCAGAACAGCCCCTTGCCCGGTCATGACTTTGGGCCTAGGCTTATCCTTCCGGTTGATCGGACCATGGGGGAATGGGACATGTTCGAAGCGGCTGAACTTGGGCGCAAGATTTCGCGCGAGGATTTCGATGCCATGGCACCGGGCCTGCGCACCGAGCTTCTCGATCTGCAGCAGCAGCTGCGTGAAGCGGACTTTCCGGTCATCATTTTGTTCGCGGGCGTCGACGGCGCCGGCAAGAACGAGACCGTCAATCTGCTGAACGAATGGATGGACCCGCGCTGGATCGTGACCCGCGCCTACGGCCCGCCCTCGGACGAGGAGCGCGAGCGCCCCGAATACTGGCGCTACTGGCGTGACCTGCCCCCCAAGGGCAAGGTCGGCCTGTTCATGTCGTCCTGGTACCATCACCCGCTGATCAACCGCGTCACCGGCAAGACCAATCCGGCCGAACTGGACGAGCAGCTCGAGCGCATCGTCCATTTCGAGAAGACCCTGGCCGACGAAGGCGCCCTGATCCTCAAGTTCTGGATGCACCTGTCGCAGAAGGCCCAGAAGAAGCGCCTGAAAAGCCTGGAAAAAGACCCTCTCACCGCCTGGCAGGTCACCAAGCAGGATTGGGAACATTGGGAGATGTACGACAGCTTCATCTCCACCGCCGAGCGCCTGATCATGCACACCAGCAAGGGCCATGCCCCCTGGCAGATCGTCGAAGGCGCCGACCCCCGCTATCGCTCGGCCGTGGTGCTGCAGACCCTCAAGGAAGCCATCGTCAAGCATCTGGCCAACCGCGAGGCGGTCAAGAAGGTCAATGCCGAGATCAAGGGCAAGGCCAAGGGCAAGAAGGCCGCCGAGCCCTCCGTGCTGGCCACCCAGCCCTCGATCCTGTCCTCCCTGGACATGACCCAGACCCTGGAGGGGGCCGAATACAACCAGGCCCTGCAGGAGCAGCGCGCCCGTCTTGCCCATCTCTACCACGTGGCCCGCGAGAAGGGCGTCTCCACTGCCCTGGTGTTCGAGGGCTGGGACGCCGCCGGCAAGGGCGGCACCATCCGCCGCCTGACCAACGCGCTGAACGCGCGCGACTATCAGGTCATTCCCATCGCCGCCCCCACCGAGGAAGAGCGCGCCCAGCATTATCTGTGGCGGTTCTGGCGTCATATCGCCCGGGCCGGGCGCGTCACCGTCTTCGACCGCTCGTGGTACGGCCGCGTCCTGGTGGAGCGGGTCGAGGGCTTCTGCACCGAGGAGGCCTGGCGCCGCGCCTATGGCGAGATCGTCGATTTCGAGGAGCAGCTGACCGCCCACGGTATCGTCATGTGCAAATTCTGGCTGCACATCACCGCCGAGGAGCAGCTGGAGCGCTTCAACGCCCGCGGCGAGATCGAATACAAGAAGTGGAAGCTCACCGACGAGGATTGGCGCAACCGCGAAAAGTGGGGCCCCTACGAGCAGGCGGTCAACGAACTGGTGGAGAAGACCTCGACCACCAACGCCCCCTGGACCCTGGTGGAGGCCAATTCCAAGAACTTCGCCCGCGTCAAGGTCATGCGCACCGTCGCCGATGCCCTGGAGGCCGCTTTGGGCAAGGCCGGCCGCCGGAAGAAGGACTGACCCCAGGAAAATGAGTCTTTAGGATAGGGTTTTTATACCGCGGAGGTAAGGGTCGCCATTTCGGTAGTTGACTGCCGATTTATTCGGCCCTACAACCCCCGGGGTACGTATGAGGATTTCTGTCCGGCTTTGGCTGATCGTGGCCACGGCGCTGTGTGGCATTGCGGCGGTGGTCGCCGCCAGCCTCGCTCAAATGAACAACGATCTGCTGGATGACCGCGAGGTCAAGACCCGGCACATCGTCGAGATCGGCCAATCCCTGCTCGCCCATTACGAAGGGCTGGAGCACGCCGGCAAGCTTAGCCGCGACGAGGCCCAATCCGCCGCTTTGGCCGCCATTTCAGCACTTCGCTACGAGGGCAGCGAATATCTGTGGGTCCACCGACTGGCCGATTCCACCATGCTGTCGCATCCCAATGCCAAGCTGGTGGGCAGCGTTCTCGACGAGATGAAGGATCCCACCGGCCTGTTCTTGTTCCGGGAGATGAACCGGACCGTCCGCGAGAAATCGGCGGGCACCGTCTATTACATGTGGCCCAAGCCCGGCGCCACCGAGCCGGTGCGCAAGCTGTCCTACGTTCAGGGCTTCACTCCCTGGGGTTGGGTCGTCGGCAGCGGCATCTACATCGACGACGTCGCCGCCGCCTTCCGCATCCGTGCCCTGGAATTCACCGCCGCCGCCCTGGGCATCCTGTCCCTGGTCTGGCTGATCGCCGCCTGGGTCGGCCGGGGGATCACCCGGCCCCTGGGCGACGTCACCGCCACCTTGCAACGCCTGACCAATGACGAGCGCGGCGTCGAGATCCGTCATACCGAGCGTGCCGACGAGATCGGCGAATTGGCCCGTGGCCTGACGATCTTCGAGAAACATATCGAGGCCGCCGCCGTGGGCGCCGCCGAGAAGATCCGCCAGCAGGAACACAATCTGGCCCGTCAGCGCCGCATGGAGACGCTGACCGCCGAATTCGACGTCAAGGTGGCCGCCGTGGTCAAGTCGGTGGGCGCCGCCGCCGCCCAGATGCACTCCACCAGCCAATCCATGTCGGCCATCGCCGAGCAGACCTCGCGCCAGAGTACCGCCGTGGCCGCCGCCGCCAACCAGGCCGCCATGAGTGTCCAGACCGTGGCGGCCGCCACCGAGGAACTCCACGCCTCCGAAGCCGAGATCGCCCGTCAGGTCGAGGTCTCCACCGCCCGGTCGCGGATCGCCGTCGAGGAGGCCGAACGCTCGTCCCAGATCGTCACCGGCCTGACGGCCGCCGCCGGCCGCATCGGCGAGGTCGTCGCCCTGATCAACGATATCGCCGCCCAGACCAATCTGCTGGCGCTGAACGCCACCATCGAGGCGGCACGCGCCGGGGAGGCCGGGAAAGGCTTCGCCGTGGTCGCCAACGAGGTCAAGCATCTGGCCAATCAGACGGCGCGGGCCACCGAGGAAATCGGCACCCAGATCGGCGAAGTCCAGACCGCCTCGAGCCAGGCGGCCGAGGCCATCGCCGCCATCGTGCGCACCATCGCCGAGATCGACGAGACCTCGTCGGTGGTCGCCATCGCCGTGGACCAGCAATCGGCCGCCACCACCGAGATCGCGCGCAGCATCGAACACGCCGCCGCCGGCACTCACGAAGTCTCCGCCAACATCACCGAGGTCAGCACCGCCGCCCGCCACGCCGGCAGCACCGCCGGCGAGGTCTTGGCCGCCGCCGCCGAACTGACCGGTCAGGCCGAGGCCCTGCGCCAAGAGGTGGAATCGTTCCTCTCCGCCATTCAGCACGGCAATGAACGGCGCCCGGATCTGTATCTGGTGGCGGCGGAGTAAGGCCGAGTCTTTCGTCAGTCCTTGCGCGACAGCACGAACAGGGCCTGATGGGCGAACAGGTTGGCGATGCCCTCGCAAGACGGGATCGCCAAGGCCTTGCCGTCACGGCCCAATGGAATGGACCGCTCCACCGTGATGCCCAATTCCCGGCACAGCGACAGGAAGTCGCGGATGGTGCAGAAATGGATGTTGGGCGTGTCGTACCAGGTATAGGCCAGGGTATCGGTGACCGGCATCCTGCCCCGCGCCAGCAGGTGCATCCGCACCCGCCAATGGCCGAAATTGGGAAACGACACGATAGCGCGCCGCCCGATGCGCAGCATGTGCGACAGCACGGTGCGCGGCTCGTAGGTGGCCTGAAGCGTCTGGCTGAGAATGACGTAGTCGAAGGCGCCCGAGGGATAATCCTTGAGGTCGGTATCGGCATCGCCCTGGATGACCGACAGGCCGTGCGACACCGCCGCCGACACGCCGGCCATGGACAGCTCGATGCCGCGCCCATCGACGCCCTTGTTGGTGCCCAGCCAGTCCAGCAGGGCACCTTCGCCGCAGCCCACATCCAGCACCCGCGACCCGGCGACCACCATGTCGGCGATCAGTCTGAGGTCGACGCGGAGCGACCCGGTGCCGATGGTCATCATGTCCGCACCGCCTGGGGCAGTCCGCGATGGGCGGCGGCACCTTCCAGGAAGCCGGTCAGGGTGGCGTGGAACTCGGGCTCGTCCAGCAGGAAGGCGTCATGGCCCTTGTCCGACTTGATCTCGACGAAGCTGACATTGGCCGCCACCGCGTTCAGGGCATGGACGATGGCCCGGCTTTCCTGGGTCGGGAACAGCCAGTCGCTGGTGAACGACACCACACAGAAACGGGTGCGGGTGCCGCGGAAGGCGTTGGCCAGCACGCCGCCGTTCTCCGCCGCCAGATCGAAGTAATCCATGGCGCGGGTGATATAGAGATAGGAATTGGCGTCGAAGCGATCGACGAAGGCCGAGCCCTGGTGGCGCAGATAGCTCTCCACCTGGAAATCCGCGTCGAAGCCATAGGTGATGGTGTCGCGGTTCTGCAGGTTGCGGCCGAACTTCTGATGCAGGGCCGGCTCGGACAGATAGGTGATGTGCGCGGCCATGCGCGCCACCGCCAGACCGCGATGGGGGCGCTTGCCCTCCAGCAGATAATTGCCGTCGCACCAATCGGGATCGGCCATGATGGCCTGGCGCCCAACCTCGTGAAAGGCGATATTCTGGGCCGAATGGCGGGCGGCGGAGGCGATGGGAATGGCCGAGAATACCCGCTCGGGATAAACCTCGGCCCATTTCAGCGCCTGCATCCCGCCCATGGAGCCGCCGACCACGCAGAACAGCTGGTCGATGCCCAGCACATCCACCAGCCGCGCCTGGACCTTGACCATGTCGCCGATGGTGATGACCGGGAAATTCAGGCCCCAGGGCTGGCCGGTCTCGGCATTGACGTCCATGGGGCCGGTGGTGCCCATGCAACCGCCCAGCACATTGGAGCAGATCAGGAAATAGCGGTCGGTATCGAACAGCCGGCCCGGCCCCACCAATTCGCTCCACCAGCCGGGCTTGCCGGTAATGGGGTGGGGATCGGCGACGTAATGATCGCCGGTCAGCGCATGGCAGATCAGGATGGCGTTGGATTTCTGTTCGTTGAGCCGGCCATAGGTCTGATAGGCGACCATCACCGGTCCCATCTCGACGCCGCAATCCAACCGAATCGGCCGGTCACGCCCCAGCTCGACACTCAGGCCGGCGGAGGGCGGAGGGAATTCGGGGGGGAGAGGGTCAGGAGAGCTCATGGGGCGGCATGACGTTACAGGGAAAGGATTAGCTATGGTCGAAGGATTAGCTATGGTCGAAGACAGGGACTGTCAACGTTTTCTTTGATTTCCAGGCGCGCTGGCACTAAACCTATCCCCCTTGGACTCAATTTTTCGGCTTATTGTCGCACCATGACCCAGGACCGCGCCGCCCTCGAGCAGCTCCGTCGCGAGATTGATCGCATCGACGATCAGATTCACGATCTGGTGATGGAACGCGCCACCCTGGTCGGCAGTATCGCCGCCGCCAAGGCCGAGGGCCGCGTCACGCTGCGCCCCGGACGCGAGGCTCAGATCCTGCGCCGCCTGATCGGCCGCCATGCCGGGCCTTTCCCCCGGCTGGCCATCGTGCGGATCTGGCGCGAGATCATGGCGGCACTGACCGGATTGCAGGGGCCGTTCAACGTCGCCGTCCACGCCGCCGGCCGCTCCACCGCCGCCATCGAGCTGGCCCGCAACCATTTCGGGGTGGTGGCGCCGCTGCAGGCCTTCCGCAGCCCCGGCCAGGTGGTGCGCGCCGTCGCCGACCAGCACGCCTCGGTGGGCGTCATTCCCCTGACCCCCGGCACCGAAGCCGCCGACGAGGCCGAGCCGTGGTGGACCAGCCTGACCCTGGAAAGTGGCGATGCCCCCCGGGTGGTGGCCCGCCTGCCCTTCGCCGCCGCCCAGCCCGTCAAGGGCGCCGCCGAGCCGCCCCAGGCCCTGGTGATCGCCTGCCGTGAACACGACCAGTCCGGCGACGACCACACCCTGGCGGTGATCGAGACCGGCCCCGATCTCAGCCGCGACCGCCTGCGCGCCGTCCTGGCCGCCACCGGCCTCGAGCCCGCCGAATTGCTGGCCATCCATCGCCATGGCGGCGTCTGGCTGCATCTGGTGGAACTGGTGGGCCATATCACCGCCGCCGATCCCCGCCTCGCCGCCCTGGTGGCCCCCAAGGATCCGGTCGGCCGCATCGCCATCGTCGGCGGCTATGCCACGCCCTTCGCGCCCGACGCCCTCGTCTGATCCGCCCCCTGCCTGGAGAACTCTATCGTGACCGCACCCGCGCCCCGCCCCGGCATCATGGACATCCGCCCCTATGTGGGGGGTGAATCCGCAATCGAGGGCGTCAGCCGCATCCTCAAACTGTCCTCCAACGAAGGCGCCCTCGGCCCCAGCCCCAAGGCCATGGAGGCCTTGCGCGCCATGGCGCCGGAGATGCACCGCTATCCCGACGGCGGCGCCGAGGATCTGCGCAAGGCCATCGCGGCGCGCTTTGGCCTGGACGGTTCGCGCATCGTCTGCGGCGCCGGCTCCGACGAGCTGCTGGGCATCCTGTGCCGCGCCTATGCCGGCCCCGGCGACGAGGTTCTGTACTCGGCCCACGGCTTCCTGATGTACGCCATCGCCGCCAAGGCCTGCGGCGCCACTCCGGTGACCGCGCCCGAGGTGGATCTGACCGCCAATGTGGACAATCTGCTGAAGGCGGTGACGCCCCGGACCAAGATTCTGTTCCTGGCCAATCCCAACAACCCCACCGGTACCTATCTGCCGGCCACGGAAGTGGCGCGCCTG
>JACQAD010000049.1 GCA_016195125.1 Magnetospirillum sp. | reverse complement strand
AGCAGCACAAGAAGCAGCACGAGGTTCTGGCCATGAAGGCCAAGGTGCTGCACGACAAGTTCAAGGCCGCCACCACCGACGACGACCTCAAGACCTGCTCGCAGGTGCTGATCCGGGTGCTGACCGACTGGCTGGTCTCGCATATCCTCAAGGAGGATATGAAGTACAAGCCCTTCATCCCCAAGAAGGCCCCGCCGCCGCCGGCCGCCGGCCCGGTGGTGGAGATGTATTCCGGGCTGCCCGCCAAGGATGACGAGGCCGAACGCAAGGCGCGGCGCGAGGCCCGCAACCGCGACGTGGAATACGAGCTGCCGCCCAATCTGGCCCACCTGCTGAAGCGCCTCGATTACGTGGTGCCGGAATTGCCGGAACCCGCCAAGGAATTCGAAAGCTTCGACAAGCTGTGCGAGGCCGCCATCTGCCGGCGCATCGACAAGGTGCTGGTGTTCTTCCAGCGCCACAATCCCGATGTGAAGCGCCAATTGCCGCAATTCTTCCTGTCCTCGGCGGAATTCGCCGAGAAATTCCAAAAAGCGGTGATCAAGTTCATCTTCCCCACCATCTGGGAAAGCCGCAACATCCGCATGCTGGCCACCAGCTACGAATGGCAGGCCGACGATGCCGACAGCTTCTGGGAGCATGTGACCAAGCCCCTGGAAGACAGCATCCTGCTGGGCTGGAACCAGGGCTGGGACGAGATGAAGCTGGTCGAGGTCAAGAAGCCCGACGGCATCAAGGTCTGGCAGGTCAAGGACGAGACCAAGGCATTGCGCGAGATGCTGGCGCCATCCGACCCCTCCGTCTACGACATCCCCAAGATCGGCAATCGCGAAATCGAGACCTTCCGCTCGCTGCTGGACCCCAAGAACGATTGGTGGGCGCGGCTCAACCACGCCTGGCGCATCTGCCATGACCTCTACGAGCAGGAGAAGGATCCGCGCATCTTCCAGCAGCGGGCCCGCGACGGCGCCCTGCGCGACAACCTGCTGAACGCCTTCGCCAAATTCCCGCCCGAATGGGGCGACTTCCTGGTTCTGGCCTGCCACCGGGTATTCCCGCGCGTTTCCTCGGCCTTCCTGGAAAGCTTCGTCGCCAATTTCGGCACCAGCGAATCCCAGCGCGAGTTGCACGTGCCCTACACCGTGCGCTATCTGCGCCAGGTCAAGGAAGACCCGGACATCTGGCTGAACGAACGCCACGCCGAGGAGGAATGGCAGGCCCAGATGAAGGAACTCGGCAATTATCTGGCCCATCGCCAGGAGGAAGACACCAAGAAGGGCTGAGGGGCCATGCGTGGCGCCGCGATTGACGCCGCCGGGCGGCGGGGCTAGCTTTCCGCTCTTATTCGTCAACCCGGAAAGTCAATCCCATGTCCGACCTTAGTGCCCTTGCCCGCTCCGCGACCGCCTGGCCCTTCCAAGAGGCCCGCGCCCTGCTGGACGAGCGGCTGAAAGGCAAAGCGCCGGACAAGGGCTATGTGCTGTTCGAGACCGGCTACGGCCCCTCGGGCCTGCCCCATATCGGCACGTTCGGCGAAGTGGCCCGCACCACCATGGTGCGCCGCGCCTTCGCCCTTCTCGCCCCCGAGATCCCCACCCGCCTGTTCGCCTTCTCCGACGACATGGACGGGCTGCGCAAAGTGCCCGACAACATCCCCAACCAGGAGATGGTCCGCCAACACCTGGGCAAGCCCCTGACCCGCATTCCCGATCCCTTCGGCACCCATGAGAGCTTCGGGCATCACAACAACGCCCGCCTGCGCAGCTTCCTCGACACCTTCGGCTTCGAGTACGAGTTCCAGTCGGCCACCGACTGGTACATGTCGGGACGCTATGATCAGGCCCTGCTGGGCGTGCTCAGGCATTACGACGACGTCATCAACGTGGTGCTGCCGACCCTGGGTGCGGAGCGTCGCGCCACCTATTCCCCCTTCCTGCCGGTCTGCCCCAAGACCGGCATCGTCCTGCAGGTGCCGGTGGTCGAGCGCAACCTCGATGCCGGGACCATCATCTACCGGAACGAGGACGGCACCCTGGTGGAGACCCCGGTCACCGGCGGCGCCTGCAAGCTGCAATGGAAGGCCGATTGGGGCATGCGCTGGGTCGCCCTTGGCGTCGATTATGAAATGAGCGGCAAGGATCTGATCCCCTCGGTGGAGCTGTCGACCCGTATCGCCAAGATCCTGGGGGGGCGCCCGCCCATGAATCTGACCTACGAGCTGTTCCTGGACGACAAGGGCCAGAAGATCTCCAAGTCCAAGGGCAATGGCCTGGCGGTCGAGGATTGGCTGAAATACGCCCCCGCCGAAAGCCTGGCCCTTTACATGTACCAGAAGCCCAAGACCGCCAAGCGGCTGTTCTTCGACGTCATTCCCCGCGCCGTCGATGAATACCTGGCGTTCCTGGGAAAATTCGAAACCGACGAGGGCGCCAAGCAGCTGGACAATCCGGTATGGCACATTCATGGCGGCCAGCCGCCTCGCGAAGAGTCCCACCTGTCGTTCAACATCCTGCTCAATCTGGTCAGCGTCTGCAATTCCGAGGAGCCGGCGGTGCTGTGGGGCTTCATCCAACGCTACGCACCGGGCGCCGCGCCGGAAACCGCCCCCATCCTGGGCGGGCTGGTGGGCTTTGCCCTGGCCTATTACCGCGACTTCGTGAAGCCCAACAAAAAGTACCGCAAGGCCAGCCCCGAAGAGGCCGAAGCCTTCGCCGCCCTGAAAGCCGGCCTGCTGGCCCTGCCCGCCGGGGCCTCGGCCGAGGATATCCAAAATTTGGTCTACGAGATCGGCAAGCGCCCCTGCTTCGCCGAGATCAAGGCCTGGTTCAAGGCCTGCTACGAGGTGCTGCTGGGCAATGACCAGGGGCCGCGCATGGGCAGCTTCATCAAGCTGTTCGGCATCAATGAGACCGTCGCCCTGCTGGACAAGGCCATCAGCGGCGAAGAGATGTAATCAGGGATCGCGGTGCAGGGCCAGCCACACGGTGGGCTGGTCCTGGGCCGTCCATTCCACCCGGTGACGGCAATGGGCGGGCAGGTACAGCCAGTCGCCCGGCGCCAGTCCGTGGGCCTTGGCCTCGCCCTCGATCATGACCATGGCGGCGCCCTTCAGCACCAAGACCCACTCGTCGTCATCCTGGTCCAGCCACAATCCGTCGGGGGTGCTCTGGCCGTTGGAGACGATGCGCAGCAGCCGAAAGCCGCCGCCCTGCAACAGGGGGTCGAAGCGCTCGTCGTCGAACTGGTCCGGCAGATCGCTGAACAGACATCCGACGGCGGGTGAAGAGGCGGCTGTATCGCTCATGATGGATCATGTGCTCCCTGGCTGCCCCGGTATCAAGAGGTCGGCTCGGCGGCCTTCTTCTTGGTCCCGATGCGCGGCTCCTCGCCCCGGATCAGGCGGATGATGTTGGCCTTGTGGCGGTAAAAGCCCATCACCGCCAGCCCCGCCGCCATCAGAGCGTAATCGGGACCGGCGAAATAAAGCGCGAAACCCGGCGACGCCGCCAGGGCCACCAGGGCCGCCAGGGACGAGAGGCGGAATATGGCCGCGACCACCGTCCAGGTGGCCATGCAGGCCAGTCCCACCGGCCAGGCCGCCGCCAGCAAAGTCCCGACCGTGGTGGCCACGCCCTTGCCGCCCTTGAAACCCAGCCAGACCGGGAAATTATGGCCGAGCACGGCGGCGAAGCCGGCCACCGGGACCAATTCCCTGCCGAGCAGCAGCCAGACCAGGCCCACGGCGATGGCGCCCTTGCCGCCGTCCAGCAGCAAGGTGGCCAGTGCCAGCCCCTTGCGGCCGGTGCGCAGCACATTGGTGGCGCCGATATTGCCCGAACCGATCTGGCGGATATCGCCCAGCCCGGCCAGACGGGTCAGCACCAGCCCGAAGGGGATGGAGCCCAGCAGGTAGCCGCCCAAGGCCGCGACAACCACCTCAAGCATCGTGCTTAAACACCGTGCGGCCATCGACGATGGTGCGCATCACCATGCCCTGGACGGGGCGGTCGTCGAAGGGCGAGTTCTTGGACTTGGAGCGGAAGGCCTTGGCGTTGACCTTCCAGCCGCGATCCGGGTCGAACAGCACCAGATCGGCGGCGGCGCCGACCTTGAGCCGCCCGGCCTCCAGCCCCAGAATCCCGGCGGGGCGGCAGGTCACCAGCCGCAGGGCGTCCAGCAGGCCGAGATGGCCGTTATGATGCAACTCCAAGGTCACCGCCAACAGGGTCTCCAGCCCCACCCCGCCGAACTCGGCGGCGGCAAAGGGAACCCGCTTGGAATCCTGGTCCTGGGGCGAGTGGTCCGAGGCGACGGAATCGATGGTGCCGTCCTTCAGCCCCGCCACCACCGCCAGCCGGTCGGTTTCCGAGCGCAGCGGCGGCGACAGCTTGGCGAAGGTGCGGTAATCCTTCACCGCCAGCTCGTTGAGGGCGAAATAGGGCGGCGCGGTGTCGCAGGTCACCGACAGGCCCTTGGCCTTGGCCTTCCTGATGATCTCGACACCCTCGGCGGTGGCCACATGGGCGGCGTGATAGCGGCCGCCGGTGATCTCCACCAGGCGCATGTCGCGCTCCAGCATGATGGCCTCGGCCGCCACCGGAATGCCGGACAGGCCCATGCGGGTCGCCAGTTCGCCCTCGTTCATCATGCCGCCCTCGGCCAAAGACGGCTCCTCCGGGTGCTGGACGATCAGCAGGCCGAAGGTGGCGGCATAGGTCAGCGCCCGGCGCATGACCTGGGCATTGCGGATGGCCTTAACCCCATCGGTGAAGCCCAGCGCCCCGGCCTCGGCCAGCATACCCATCTCGGCCAGTTCCTTGCCCTCCACCCGCTTGGTGGCGGCGGCATAGGGATAGACCTTGGCCAGGCCGATCTTGCGAGCCCGGCGCGCCACGAACTCGACGGTGGCGACCTCGTCGATCACCGGATTGGTGTTGGGCAGGCAGACCATGGAGGTGACGCCCCCGGCCACCGCCGCCTCGCCCGCCGATTTCAGGGTTTCCTTATGCTCCTCGCCGGGCTCGCGCAATTGCACGCGCATGTCCACCAGGCCGGGAGCCAGGCACAGGCCATGGCAATCCACCACCTCCATGCCCGACGGCACGCCGCCATGAAACAGGCCGGGGCCAAAATCGGCGATGCTCTCGCCATTGGTCAGCACCGCGCCCTTGCCGTCCAGGCCCGAGGCGGGATCGAGCAGGCGGGCGTTGACATAGGCCACCAGACCCGAGGAATTGCGGCCGCCCATCAGGATTCTCCTTCCGACTGGATCAGGCCCCGGGTCAGCATGTCCAGACAGGCCATGCGCACCGCCACGCCCATCTCCACCTGCGAGCGGATCAGCGAGCGCTCCACGTCGTCGGCCACGTCGGAATCGATCTCGACGCCGCGATTCATGGGGCCGGGATGCATGATCACCGCGTCGGGCTTGGCCAGTCCCAGCTTTTCGCGGTCGAGGCCGAAGAAGTGGAAATACTCGCGGATCGAGGGGATGAAATTGCCGCTCATGCGCTCGTTCTGGATGCGTAGCATCATGATGACGTCCACGTCGGCCAGACCCTTCTTCATGTCGTGGAAGACCTCCACCCCCATGCGGTCCAGGCCCGACGGCAGCAGGGTCCGGGGACCGATCAGCCGCACGCTGGCGCCCATGGCGTTGAGCAGGTAGATGTTGGACCGCGCCACGCGGGAATGGCGCACGTCGCCGCAGATGGCGACGTTGAGGCCCGACAGCTTGCCCTTCCTGCGCCGGATGGTCAGCGCGTCCAGCAAGGCCTGGGTCGGATGCTCGTGCGAGCCGTCGCCGCCATTGATGACGGCGCAATTGACCTTCTCGGACAACAGCTTGACGGCGCCCGAATCGGGATGGCGCACCACCAGCACGTCCAGGTGCATGGCGTTCAGCGTCATGGCCGTGTCGATCAGGGTCTCGCCCTTCTGCACCGAGGAGCCCGCCGATTGCATGTTGATGACGTCGGCGCCCAGGCGCTTGCCGGCCAGTTCGAAGCTGGTCCGGGTGCGGGTCGAATTCTCGAAGAACAGGTTGACGATCGTGCGGCCACGCAAAAGATTCTTGCGCTTGTCGTTGGAACGATTCTGCTCGACATAGCCCTCGGCCAGGTCGAGCAGGGAGGTGATCTCGCTGGGCCCCAGTCCCTGGATGCCGAGGAGATGCCGGTGCGGAAAGCGGGCGTCTGTCATGGTGAGCGAACTATAGGGCCGGACGGCCGGACGGGCAAGGCACAGCACGATAGTTGTCTTGCGCTAAGCTGCATCTTATCCCCACAATAGCGCCAACGAACCCTGATGAAATTAGGGCGATGGCTATACGAGAGGGACGTCTGGGGCTGAGAACCCGCATCGCGGTGGCGATTGCGGCGACCTGTCTTGCCTCGATCATCGTCGTGGTCGGCTATCTCAAGGTGGCGTTGGAGCGTCAGGCCGTCTCCCAATGGCACCGCGAGCGCGGCCAGATGGCCGCCGCCCTGGGGGTAGGCTTCGACCGGGCTCTGGAGGAAATGCTGGGCGATCTGCGTTTCGCCTCGAGCCTGCCCGCCATGGCGGCGCTGCCCGAGTTGAAACGGGTCGATCCCCGCATCAACGGCATTCCCGCCGATCTCGACCATGACAAACGCCGCACCTTGGACGGTATCATGGAGGATGGGCGCTTCTCGGTGCTGTTCGTGCTCCAGCCCAATGGCGATCATTACCTCAGCCACCCCTTCGATGTTCAGCGGCGCCTGCAACGCTTCAACCTGGCCGACCGCCCCTATTTCCAGCAGGCCACCCGCAGCAGGGCCCCGGTGATCTCGGATGCCTTTATGGGTGCCGACGGCATTCCCGCCGTGGCCATCGACGTCCCCCGCCTGGACGCGGCCGGGGAGATCGTGCTGCATCTAGGCGGCGTCATCCACCTGCCGCGGCTGACCGAAATCTTCTCGGCGGCCATCCAGCCGCCCTTCGACATGGGGCTGGTCACCGACCGCCAGGGCACGGTCATCGCCGCCGCCGGGCAAGGCCAGAGCCTGAGCGCCCCGATGCCGGGTCTGGTCAACGCCGCCCGCGCCTTCCTGATCAGCGACGCGGATTCCGGCGAGATCAGCCCTCAGAGCTATGTCGATCCTGACGGCAACGAGGAGGTCATCGTCACCTTCATCAAGCTGAAGAACGGCTGGAGCATGGCTCTGGCCCGCCAGAAATCCACGTTTCTGGCCGAGATCAGGCCGGAGGTAACCAGCATCTCCACCATGGTCGGCGCCCTGCTGCTGCTGGTCTCGGCCATCGGCTTCTTCATCGCCAACCACATTGCCGGACGCTGGGAGGCGGCACGGAAGGCCCTGGCCGCCGCCCATGAAACCTTGGAAAGCCGGGTCCGCGAGCGCACCGCCGACCTGGATGCCAGCCGCCAGGAACTCGCCGCCAAGTCCCGCACCCTGGAAACCATTCTCGACAATATCAGCCAGGGCATCAGCGTTTATGACGAGAATCTGCGCATGACGGCCTTCAACCGCCGCTTCGTGGAATTGCTGCGCCTGCCGCCCGAGCTTGCCCGGCCGGGAACCACCCTCGAGCAATACCTGCGCTACAACGCCCAGCGGGGTGAATACGGCGACGGCGACCCGGAGCGGCTGGTGGCCGAGCGCCTGCAACTGGCCCAGGCCTTCAAGCCGCATCGCTTCCAGCGCCAGGGCAGCGACGGGGCGGTGCTGGAGGTAATCGGCAGTCCCCTGCCCGGCGGCGGCTTCGTCGCCACCCATACCGACATCACTGAGGCCAAGCGGGCCGAGGAGGCGCTTCGCACCCTGTCCCGCGCCATCGAGCAAAGCCCGGTCTCGGTGGTCATTACCGACCCCAACGGCGATATCGACTATGTCAACCCCCGCTTCACCACAGTCTGCGGCTATACCCTGGACGAGGTCAGGGGACAGAATCCCCGCATCCTCAAATCCGGCCAGACCCCGGACTCCATCTACCAGGAATTATGGACCGCCATCACCGCCGGCAGCACCTGGGAAGGCGAGTTGCACAATCGCAAGAAGAACGGCGAATTCTACTGGGAGCGGGCCTCCATCTCGCCGATCCGCTCGCCCGACGGCACCGTGCTGCACTATCTCGCCGTCAAGGAGGACATCACGGCGCGCAAGACGACAGAGGACAACCTGATTGCCGCCTTGCAGGCCGCCAAGGAGGCCAACCGCGCCAAGACCGTGTTTCTGTCCCATATGAGCCATGAATTACGCACGCCGCTCACCGCCGTGCTTGGCTATGCCGAGATGATGGGGGCCGAGATTGCCGGGCCGCTGCCGCCCATCTACTCGGATTACGTGGCCAGCGTCGGCCAGAGCGGCCGCCATCTGCTGTCCATCATCGACGAAGTTCTCGACATCAGCCGCATCGAACTGGGCAGCTACCGCATTGCCCAGGCCCAGACCGATCTGGCCCAGATCGTCCGGGAATGCGGGGGGATGGTGCTGCCCCAATGCACCGCCAAGGACATCATCCTCGCCCTTCCCGAGACCGGGCCGATGATGCTCGAAAGCGACGAGCGGGCGTTACGGCAGATTCTGATCAACCTGCTTGGCAATGCCATCAAGTACACCCCGGCCGGCGGCGCCATCACCGTTACCCTGGAAGCGGTCCCGTCCGAGTGCCGCGTTACCATCACCGATACCGGCTGCGGCATTCCCGCCGACAAGCAGTCCCATATCTTCGAGCCCTTTCAGCGAGTCGATCCCCTGATCGCCGATCGTCATGCAGCTTCCACTCGCCTCGTGATCGTTGGCGGTATTGCGGCGCTCTACCCATTTCCTCTTGCCGTAGGCCGCGACTGCGGCCGGATGAGGATGTCCGGGGCCAGCATCGTTTCGCCCCCGATAGCAGCGTTGCTGGGTATTCGGGGGAGACGCCGTGGGATGAATATCAGATAGCCCCCCATAAATTGCCAAATCAGAGGCACCCGCATCTCGCAGACCATATGAATAGACAATGGGAGAGCCCGGAACCGCCGGTTCTGGAAGTTCGTTGAAATCCGGCGAACAGTTCAGACGGGCCCCATGATGGGCTGCGACCAGCCCCACCAATCGTAATTCCGGGAAGTCAAGTCCGGGAATGCAGTCATAAGACGCGTCACCAGGAAGCAGGACGTACTCCTCATCCACCGAGAACGTGGGAGGTGTGCTCAGTTTGACTCCGAATCGCTGCCCAGACCACCTCTGCAGCGCGCTGCTATCTTTGACCCGCACATAGGCGGCAATACCTGAATCATTGCCCCCAATGCCGGTACACCCAACCAAATAGCCCCATGGAAAGGCCCTCCACTCACCAGACGCCATGACTTGCTTATTGGTAGCCTGGGCCCAAAGACCATGCATGCTGCTGCCCGCAACGGCATCGGGAGCAATGATCGGGAGCGGATTCTTCTTTCCCTGGAATCTACCCTCGAAGCGCTTCATGCCGGACCAATGGTCATAATCGCCGTGAGAAATGACGAATAGCGGGCTGCGACAGAGACAGGGGCGCAAATCTCTCAGTTCATGCTGTGAGGGGAGCGGCTTCCCATTCCTGGGATAGGCACCGTAATTATACAGATAGGTGAGATTCCACGGCGCGGTTCGCACATAATATCGAAGAGGGTAGCCGAGATCAAAATAGACGATCGGTCGGAATTCATCGTCAAACAATGCGGCACACGCCCCTTGCCCGACGTTGATGACGCCAACATACCGTCGCGCGCCATCCTGACGTGTCAGGGATGTCCAATGGCAGTGAAGCCATCTGGCCCAGGACATGCCATGCAATGAAGCTCCCCTATTCGGCCTGGGTCCGTTGGCCTGAGGTGCGGCATCGTCGCCCGGACCGCTTTCCCCACGCAACCTGAACAGGCTGTCCAATTTGGCCGCTTCATCCTGAGCGAGCGCCTTTGCCGACCGGATCCCCATGGAAGACACTTCTTCATCCGGATCGTCAGCAGACCAGACATCGAAGCTCCCTTCACTCTGCAACGTGATCACATACCATTGGTCGGGCCTGAGGCCACCGGTCAGCAATTTTCTATCGCTCTCCGCCCCGTCCCTTCCGAAGCGGGCGTGAATGAGGCGCCCTCCCGTCGGAAAATTTGCGTACATCTCCTGCTGGCGTTTTTCTTGGCCGGCTTCGTCTTGAGGCCAATCATCCAGAAATCTGTCGAGCGTCAACGCGGGAACCGCATCAAGCACGACCTCGGCCCCCCCTCGCTCCTTGTCACTGGAAACAACGAGCGCGTAATAGCGCTGTTCAGTACCACCCGACCGTATCATTGGAGCCTTCGCCATATCCGACCGCCCTTGAGTTGATCAGGAGAAGCTAATGCCCTTCCAATTGGCTGGCAATCAAGGGATTGAAGGCTATATGGCCGCCACCAGCCTTCGCGCCTCGGGCAGCAGATCCTCGGTGAACCAGGAATTCCTGGCCTCCCAGGCGGTGGTACGCCAGGACGGATGGGGCAAGACCAGGAAGCGCGGCAGGTAGTCGCGCCACGCCGCCACCGTCGCGGTCAGGCTCGGGCGCCGGGCCGCCCCCAGGTGAATGGCCTGGGCATAGGAGCCCACCAGCAGAATCAGGCGCAGATGGGGCAAGGCGGCCAGGACCGGCGGATGCCACAGCGGCGCGCATTCCGGCCTGGGCGGCAGGTCGCCGCCTCTTGGATGGCGGCCGGGATAACACAGTCCGGCCGGCAGGATGGCGATGCGCGACGCATCATAAAAAGCGTCACGCCCGAGGCCCAGCCAGAGCCGCAAGCGGTCGCCGGAGCGGTCGTTCCAGGGAATGCCGCTCTCATGCACCTTGGTGCCGGGGGCCTGGCCGATGATCAGCAGGCGGGCGCTGGCTTCCAGGCGGAAGATGGGGCGTGGGCCGAGGGGAAGATGGTCGGCGCAGCGCCGGCACTCGCCCATGCGCCCCCTCAGTTCGGCCAGCGCCTCGCTCACCCCTTCAATTCAATGAGCTTGGCCAGGGTCACGCCGCCCAGATCGGGCAGGACCGCCAGGGCGCCGGAGAAATCCTGCCCCCTGGTATAAAGGCTGGGAGTCACAACCGTGGCCAGGCCGGCGGCCTGGGCGGCCTTGAGGCCGTTGATGGAATCCTCCAGAACCAGACATTTGTCGGCGGGAAGATCCAGGCGCTTGATCACCAGATCGAAGACCTCGGGATCGGGCTTCTTGCGGCGCACGTCCTCGGCACAGGCGATGACCTCGAAGAAGGCCCGCCGCGCCCCCAGCAACGCTTCCACATTGGCACGGGTGGTGGTCGAGGCGATGGCCAGTTTCAAGCCCTGAGCCCGCGCCGACGAGATCAGGGATTCGATTCCAGGACGGAACGACACCTGCCCGCTGGCCACCATCTTGGTATAGATCTGGGTCTTGCGGCCATGCAGGCCGGCCACCAGCTCGGGAGAGGCATCGGGGGCGAAAGTCAATATCCGCTCCTTGCCGCCCGAGACCTTCAGCAACTGACGATAGATGGCCTGGTTCCAGGTCCAGTTGAGCCAGGCCTCCGAGAACGCCCGGTTGAAGGCGTAGCGATGCGCCTCCTCGGTCTCGGCCAAGGTGCCGTCCACATCGAAGATCAGGGCGGCGATGTGGGTCATCATGCTAGGGCACCACGTCGATCAGACCGCGCTCGCCCAGGCTGGGATGGCCCAGCGCCGAGCACTCGAAGGCATAGGCGCCGTAACGGGCCGGAACGAACCACAATTCCTTGGTCTGCCCGGCCGGCAGCAACAGGCTTTCGATCCAGGGGCCCTTGAGGATTTGCCCGCCGCCCCGGATGCTCTCCACCGCGATATCGGCGAAGAACTGCCTGGCGGCGATGCCGTGATCGGATTCGGTGGCGTTGACCAGCACCAGACGGGTGGCGCGGTCACGGTGAAAGGTCAGTTCCGACGGCTGGTAGGCGTGGCCGGCAATGGTCACGGTGACCGTCTCCGGGCTGGCCCAATCGGCGCCGGCGACGATCTCGGCGGCATTGCTGACGAAGCCCGGCGGCAGGCGGGTCGAAACCGCATCCGATCCGGCGCAGGCTGCGAGAATCAGCAGGGTCAGGGCAAGGCAGGCACCACGAATCATCATGCTTCAGTCTCCAGGATTCCAGCCCGCCGGCGCCATCTCGAAGCCGGCGAAGTCAAAGGCCGGCGACACCGTGCAGCCCACCAGACTCCATTTGCCCAGCGGCTCGGCCGCCTGCCAGCAATGGGGCGGCACGATCAGCTGCGGCGCCTGCCCGACCGCCACGTCGGGGCCGAGCGTGACGGCGCTTTCGCGGCGCCCGTCCTCCGACAGGCGCAACACCAGCGGCTCTCCGGCATAGAAATGCCAGATCTCGGTGGCGTCAACCCGATGCCAGTGCGAGCGTTCTCCCTCGCGCAGCAGGTAATAGATGGCGGTGCCGGCGGCCCGCCCGCCATCCTCGCCTTGATGGCGCCAGGTCTCGGCGTAATGCCCGCCCTCGGGATGGGGCTTGAGGTTCAGCCGGGCGATGATGGCATCGGCGGAGTGCATGGCGCTTTGGCCTATTCCGAGGGAAAGGATTTGACCATGGACGGGCGCTGTTGCACGACGGCATACCAGGCGGCCAGCCGGTTCCGCCCCTTGCGCCAATCCTCGGCGGCGAAGCGCAGATCAAGATAGCCCAGCGCCACCGCCGCCGCGATATGGCCCATCAGGAAATCACCGCCCCAGGCGGCGCATTCCTCTTCCATCACGTCCAGCGCCCGGTTGATGGCGGCGCTCTGGCGATCGATCCAGTTGCTCCAGCGCTTGTCCTCGGGCCGCATGGTCAGCTCCAGCCGCTTGACCAGCGCCGCATCAAGGATGCCGTCGGCCAGGGCGGCCAGCCGCAATTGCGCCCAGCGCGCGCCCCCCGAGGCCGGCAGCAGCGCCTGCCCGCCATGGAGCGAATCCAGGTACTCGCAGATGACCGGAGAATCGAACAGAACCTCGCCGCCATCGGTGATCAGCGCCGGCACCTTGCACAGGGGATTGTCCTTGGGCAGATCGGTTTCCGGCGACCAGGCATTGGTCACCAGGAACTCGATCCGGTCTTCCAGACCGGTTTCAATGGCGACCACCCAGCACTTGCGGGCATAGGGCGAGGTAGTGGAATAGCGCAGTTTCATGGAGCACATCCCGTGAAGAAAAGCGGGGGAGTCCATGCTTGGTCCAGGCGATGCCGGAGTCAATGGTCTTGCGAGACCTCCCCCGAGCCCCTCACATGGGCAATCATCCTGTCGATCTCCGGACTGGTTCCGATGGCGTAGATCGGAGTGCCCGGGTGTGACAGGGCAAAAACCCTGAAGATTTCATCGGCGAAGGGCTGGCCTATTTCCTCCACACCTTGGAAATCCAGCATGACCTCTGAGAATTGATCGAATCGGGAGAGCAAGCGCTTGGCCTGGGAGCGCGAAACCAACTGCTCTCCCGGATAGCGCCCCAGCGCTACCGGCACGTGGGTTTTTCGAAAGCCGATATCGCCTCCCTGATAGCTCTCGAAGACAGTGCGAGTGGTCCATTCGGCCGCAGTTGAAATTCGCATGAAGATCGCAGTTCCCTTCTTGTCAGGCTTCGACTCTTCCGTCTCGATCAACCACTCTGCCCCATCGCCACGTTTGCGCGAGTAATAGAGCCCACCAGATAGAATGGAGTATTCGTCGAACATGCGCGATGTGAAGAAAATGCCCTCGCCGGCATGGCGTTTCCGATCCGAGGTCAATTTCCCCTTGGATAATTCCAATAAGGCACTCCGCGGATCGGCCAGTTGGAAATCCCGTTGGATTTTGTTGAAAATCCCGACCCCCTTATCGGCGACCATCATCGTGACGTCGGCATAAGTCACTTCGATGCCTATTGTCGCTGTCGCGCTGGCGGAGTGATCAATGGCGTTATTGAGCATCTCGGTGAAGCCGTATTGGCAGATATCCACCACGTTGCGCAGAACACCATCAAGAAACGGCAAGATACGATGCCGCCAAACCACATCCTCCTCGACATGGGCATTGATTTTGATGCTGAAGGCTTCATCGACCGACTGCTTTAAGGCGTAACGCCGCGCCTTGGTATTGCCCTCCGCCGATAGCAGCCCCTCCTCGACAAGCCGCCCCAAATACCTGGCGATGGCCGTGCGCGACAGTTCGAATTTCTTGGCCGCCAAGGCGCCGATGCCCTCAGGGGCCGTCCTGACATTGCGCAAAATGAAGTCTCGAACCAGCGGGTTCTGGCGGCTTCGACGTAGCTGCGAAGACATTCGCATTCCATCTTTTGAAACATTAGGAAACATTATTTACAACTATAGGCGATGAATTGTCAATGATATGGGCACGACATTGCGCCCAACTCCCGCTTCGGCCATGATGGCGCCCATCGAGGCGAGGGAGACGGGCCATGCGGCGGTTTTGGGCGATGACGGCGATTGCGTTCCTAGTGGGCTGCTCGGGGGCGTCACCGGAAAAGCTGGCCAAGTTCCAAAGCGGCAAGACCACTTTGGCCGAGGTCGTCGATGCGCTGGGCTCTCCCGACCGGGACGAATTGCTGCCCGACGGGTCGCGCATGCTGGTCTACCTCAATCAGAGCGCCCATACCAAAATCATGAACTTCGTTCCCGTGGGCAATTCCTTTGCCGGCGGCTGGAGCGTCAGCAGCGCCGAGGCCGGGCTGATGTTCACCCCCTCCGGCATCTTGCGCTTTCACGCCTGGTCCGGCGACGACCAGAAGCGCATGAAGGTGACCGGCCAGGCCCTCTCTCCCCATACCCCCAAGGCCCCGCCCGCCGAAGCGGCCCCGCAAAAGCAAGACCCCCCGCCCGTTGCCGGGCAGGGGGCCGAGACACACCAGCCGCATGCGGCCGATTAGATTTCCTCGCTGGCCATCTCCCACACCGCGGGAGCACGCCACAGGCGGGACTTGAGCAATTCGCGCTCGAACAGCATCTCCTTGGGCACGCGGTCGAAGAACTTGTCGAACAGTTCTTCCTGGCTGCGGGCGTCGGCGACACCGGCCTCGCGATCGATCCGCATGAGCTCCTTGAACTTCTCACGCGGATAATCCAGGCCCTTCCACTCCAGGTCGTCATACTTGGGCACCAGGCCGATGGGGCTTTCCACGGCGCGCGAGCGGCCCTGGACCCGGTCGACGATCCACTTGAGAACGCGCATGTTCTGGCCATAGCCCGGCCACATGAACTTGTTGTTCTCGTCGCGGCGGAACCAGTTGACGCGGAAGATCGGCGGCGGGTTCTTCACGGCACGGCCCATGTTGAGCCAGTGATTGAAGTAATCGGCCATGTTGTAGCCGCAGAACGGCAGCATGGCGAAGGGGTCGCGGCGGATGGCGGCCTGCCCCACGGCGGCGGCGGTGGCTTCCGACCCCATGGTGGCGCCCAGATAGACGCCATGGGCCCAGTTGAAGCTTTGCACCACCAGCGGCGCGTTCTTGGACAGACGGCCGCCGACGATGAAGGCCGAGATGGGCACGCCCGCCGGATTCTCCCAATCGGGATCGACGCTGGGGCACTGGCCCACCGGGGCGGTGAAGCGGGAATTGGGATGGGCCGCCGGATCCTTGGAATTCGGGGTCCAGTCATTGCCCTTCCAGTCGATCAGATGGGCCGGAGGCTCATCGGTCAGACCTTCCCACCACACGTCGCCATCGTCGGTCATGGCGACGTTGGTGAAGATGGAGTTCTTGGCACAGGCGGCAATGGCGCTGGGATTGGTGGTGGCGCCGGTGCCGGGGGCGACGCCGAAGAAGCCGGCCTCGGGGTTGATGGCGTAGAAGCGGCCATCGGCGCCGGGCTTGATCCAGGCGATGTCGTCGCCGACGGTGAAGATCTTCCAGCCGTCAAAGCCCTTGGGCGGGACCAGCATGGCGAAGTTGGTCTTGCCGCAGGCCGACGGGAAGGCGGCGGCCACATAGGTCTTCTCGCCCTCGGGGCTTTCCACGCCGACGATCAGCATGTGCTCGGCCAGCCAGCCCTCGTCGCGGGCCATGGCCGAGGCGATGCGCAGCGCGAAGCACTTCTTGCCCAGCAGCGCGTTGCCGCCGTAGCCCGAGCCGAACGACCAGATCTGCCGGTCCTCGGGAAAATGCGAGATGGTGATGTTGTCGGGATTGCACGGCCAGGCCACATCGGTCTGGCCATCGGCCAGGGGTGCGCCCACCGAATGCAGGCATTGGACGAAATCGCCGTCGGCGCCCAGGATGTCCAGCACCGGCTGACCCATGCGGGTCATGATGCGCATATTGGCGGTGGCATAGGCCGAATCGGTGATCTGCACGCCGATATGGGCGATGTCCGAGCCCAGCGGACCCATGGAGAACGGCACCACGTACATGGTGCGGCCCTTCATGCAGCCGTCGTACAGCTTGGACATGCGGGCCTTCATCTCGCGCGGCTCGACCCAATTGTTGGTGGGGCCGGCATCGTTCTTGTTGTGCGAGCAGATGAAGGTGCGGTCCTCGACACGGGCGACGTCGCGGGGGTCGGAACGGCAGAGATACGAACCGGGGCGCTTGGCCGCGTTCAGCTTGATCATGGTGCCGCCGGCGATCATCAGCTCGCACAGGGCATCGTATTCCTTCTGGGAACCGTCGCAGATGTGAATGCTGCTGGGGCGGCACAAACGCGCCATTTCATCGACCCAGGCCAGCAATTTGGCATTCATCGTGGTTCCACCAGGAATACCGAGTTTGCTCATGTCCGTCCTCTCCCTAGAATTCCAGCGGCTGACGTTCCCCACGTCCGGAACAGATGCTCCGAATGCTCTTGGGCCTTCCTTGGATCAGCCGCCGTTTTGGCACATCTTGGATATGCACCGCCGCCGCGAAAAGAGGTGGCGAAGATAGCCGCCCGTGGCCTCGCGAGCAATGCTCTTGGTGGGGAAAATTCACCTAATCTTAAGAAATCGGACTTGACGTCGTGATCCCGCAGGTTGCCGGAGGCTGGATCAGGTAATTTGGCGGGCCGCAAGGGCCTGCAGCGCCATGAGCGGCGACTCTCCGACCGCCGGAGGCTGCTCGAAGGCCAAACGCAGAATGGTTCCGGCCGCCCCCATCTCGCAACCGTCGGGATCGAGTCCCACCAATTGCCAACCGCCCTGGGGATCACCGCCGGCGACCCCCGCCAGAGCCGAGACCAAGTCCGGGCGATCCCGGTTGATCTCTGCCAGCCAGCCTTCCTCGCCCCCCTGGAAAGAGGCCGCGTCCTCGAACGGGACCAGCGGCGCATCGAACCACACCGCCCGGCCGAAACCGCCGACGAAATGGCCGCGGTCGAGCCCCACCCGCCAGATGGAGAAATCCCCGAACCCGGCATAAAGCGCCGCCCCCGGATGGCGAGCCAGAAAGCGGGCCTTGAGGCGTGGGTCTCCGCTCTCCATGGCGATCCCGGTCAGAGTCACCCGGGGGCCGGTCTGGGGATTGGGATGACCGTCGGTGCCGTCCAGCAGCAGCGACACCCGCGCATCCACCAGCAGATTGCGGGTGTGGTCGGCCAGCCGCGACAGCAGCAGGATCGGCGACAGGTCATGATCGAAGGCCACCGTCACCAGCGAGACATAGGGCCCGCCGTCCAGGCTGGTGGCCAGGGCGGCCTTGCGGCAGGCCCGCGCCACCCGTCTCAGCGCCAGGCGATTGTTGCCGGGAATTTCACCAGCCACGGCGGAAGCCTGCGGTTCGCTCATTGCAATCTTCTCCGCCGGGAGGTTCAATGCCTGAAATATGCACGTTTAGTTTGGAGATCATCGCAGATGAAGACCGTCCTGGGAATTGCCCTTCTGCTGGTCACGGTCATTCTGGCCCCGGCCCAGGCCGCCGATTCCTCCGCCCCCGTTCCCGTCGCCGTCACCGAGGCCTGGGCGCGGGCCAGCGGCCCCAATACTCCCACCGGCATCGCCTTCGTCACCCTGAGCAATGGCGCCGCTGTCACCGACCGCCTGGTGGCGGCCTCCACCCCCGTCGCCGCCAAGGTGGAGTTTCACAGCCACGTGGCCGCCGACGGCATGATGAAGATGCGTCAGCAGGCCTGGGTCGAGCTGCCGGCCGGCGGCAAGGTGCGGTTCAGCCCCAGCGGCCTTCACCTGATGCTGGTCGACCTCAAGGCGCCGCTGGTCAACGGCCGGACCTTTCCGCTGACCCTGACCTTCGAGAAATCCGCCCCGGTCACCGTCACCATCGCCGTGGGCGCGCCGGGCGCGCCGGGCCCCGAAATGTCCGTTCACGATCATGCCATGCACGATGAGCACATGAACGACCCGGCCCACAAAGCCATGCACGACGAGCATATGAAAGACCCCGACCACAAGGCCATGCATGAAATGATGCACGGCCCTGGAAAATGACGATCGATTCGGTTGCGAATCGAGACGCCGGGGGCGTAACCTGAGTGTCTTGATGCTCGGACGGGGAGGGCTACGTGTCGTTCGGCGCCATCGCAGGCTCGGGAAACACGCCGGACATTCGCGGCGCGGCCGCGTCGGCGCGGGCCAATGGCGTGCCCTCATCCCAGGCCACTCAGGCGCGGTTCGACGCCCTGGAGGCCCTGCATCTCGCTACCCGCAAAGCCTCTCAACAAGCCAGGACCGACGAGGCCAATCCGCAACGGATCGCCCCGCAACGTCAAGCTCAGTCCTCCGCCGCCGAGGGCGAGCCGAGCGGGCAGCGCCCGGCCCTCTCCTCCTCGGCGTTCCTGGCCCAGTCCCTGGCCCAGGAACAGGATAACACCGCCGCCGCCTCCCTATCCGCCTCCCAGGCCCAAAGCGCCACCGCCGCCTATTCCGCCGCGAACTCCCGCTCGGCGCCTCCCCCCCAGGAAATCAAGGCGGAAATCCTGCTGCCCCTGCAGGCATCCCTGAATTCCGGCCGCAGCCTGGACCTGGCGGTCTGAGTCCGCTCATCCGTTGATCCGACTTTCTCCGCCATCCCCAGCGAAGCCGGGGGATGGCCGGAGTGAGTCGTGTCGCCGGCCGCACGCCGTCATGCCACGGATAGAATGCCCCCAGGCCTTTGGTAGTATCTTGGCGCCCCCATCTGGTAGTGGGGGCAGGGCGCATCCATATGCAATCTGCGAGGATATCTGTCGCAAGCAAGCCCGAAAGCACGTGACCACGGGCCAAACCACTCGTCGGGGCCGCGACCTTGGAGCGTCCTAGTTGCGCAGCCCTCAAAGTTATTTACACACCGAATACAAATACCGGCCCAAACCGAACTGAATATAAGATTCGGATTTCCGTCATACTCCAAGTTTCGGGTTGCTTGCCTCACCAATTCCGACTATGCACGGGGAAGGGTAGCCATGCCTGATACAACAAAGCGGCCGCGCCCAGACGGCAGTCTAATTAGAGATCAATTAAGCATCATGCCGATACAAACTGAGGAAAAGCCCACTCGCCCCATGAACCGGGCCAATGATACTGACCGGCATGTGGGTACCCGCATTCGCGAACGGCGTATCATGCTGGGCTTGTCCCAGCAACAGATGGCCGACCTTATCGGCGTCACTTATCAACAGGCCCATAAGTATGAGCGCGGCATCAACCGCATATCTGCCGGGCGACTGTTCGAGATTGCCCAGGTTCTAGGCGTCCCGGTGGGATTCTTTTACGAAGGCCTGGAAAACCGCCGTGGCAGCGACCTGTCGGCCCGCCAGCGCATGTGCCTGGAACTGGCCCGCAACTTTACCGCCATCACCAACGAGCGTCACCAGGACGCCCTGTCCCAGCTAGCCCGGGCGCTGGCCGCCGAGGAATAAGACGGCCCACTCGGCCATGGCGCGGATCGTCGGAGACGGATCGTTCCGCCGCGCCTCGGCCAGGGGCAACAGCTCGCGCCGGCCGCTATTGGCCAGGGCGATGAGCACGCTGCCAATAAACCGGTCATAGCCCGCCCGCTTCACCGGCGATGCCGTGAAGACCTCGCGGAATCCCGCCTCATCCAGTTGAATGAAATCCGCCAGCAAGGGCGCCGTCAGTTCCACCCGGGGCAGGAAATCCGGCTCGGTGGTGGGCTGGGCGAACTTGTTCCAGGGGCACGCCGCCAGGCAATCGTCACAGCCATAGAGGCGATTGCCCATCCCCGGCCGCAAGTCCTCCGGCACCGGGCTCTTGCTCTCGATGGTCAGGTAGGAAATGCAGCGCCGCGCATCCATCCTCCCCTCGCCGTCCAGGGCTCGGGTGGGACAGGCATCGACACAGGCCCGGCACGAACCGCAATGATCGGCCTCGGGCGGGTCGGGCTCGATCTCCAGGGTAGTGAGGATTTCCGACAGGAACAGCCACGAGCCGAAGCGCCGCGACACCAGGCTGGTGTGGCGGCCCTGCCAGCCCAGCCCGGCGCGCTCGGCCAGCGGCTTTTCCATCACCGGCGCGGTATCGACGAAGACCTTAAGCTGACAATTCCAGGTCTCGGCCATCCAGCGCCCCAGGGCCTTGAGGCGGCGCTTGACCAGATCATGATAGTCACGGTTGCGGGCGTAGACGCTGATATTGCCACGCTCGGGTCGGCGGGTCATCTCCAGGGGATCGCCCTTGGGCGCGTAATTGGTCCCCAGGACGATGACGCTTCTGGCCTCGGGCCACAGCACCTGGGGATCGGCGCGGCGGTCGGCGGTCTCCTCCATCCACGCCATGGTGCCGTGGCGCCCCTCGGCCACAAAGGCCGAAAGGGATCGGGCCCAAAGGGGAGAGGCGGTGGCGGCGGCAAAGCCGAGATCGGCAAAGCCAAGCTCGAGCGCCTTGGTCCGAATGGAATCCTTGAGAACACTCATCCCGGCGACTTTCGGGGGGATGCCGGGAGTTCACCACAGAGACACAGAGGCACAGAGAACGCACAGAGGAAAAGAGAATCAACCTTCCTCTGTGAAATCTCTGTGTCTCTGTGTCTCTGTGGTGAATTCACCCTGGCCTCCTGACCCGAACAGGGCCGGAAAGACTAGCCCCGGCCGCGATAGGTCGGCACGCCCTGGTCGGGCAGCCACAAGCCGTCCGGGGCCGGGCCGGTCTGCCAGAACACGTCGATGGGAATGCCGCCCCTCGGATACCAATAGCCACCGATACGCAGCCATTTGGGAGCGCAGGCCTCCACCAGCCGCTTGGCGATGGCGATGGTGCAATCCTCGTGGAAGGCACCGTGATTGCGAAACGAGCCCAAAAACAGCTTCAGCGACTTGCTTTCCACCAGATCAGCCTCGGGGGCGTAGTCGATGACCAGTTGGGCGAAGTCGGGCTGGCCGGTGATGGGGCACAGCGAGGTGAATTCCGGCGCGGTGAACCGCACCAGATACAGGCTGCCGGGATGGGGATTGGGCACGGTCTCCAGCACCGCCTGATCGGGGCTGGGCGGCAGCGACGCCGCCTGACCCAACTGGGTGAGGGAAGAGGTCATGTCACAGGCCCTCAATCGCCGGGCGGCGGCGAGCCGCCTTGGCTTTCGCGGCATGGGCCGCGCCGGCCCTCGGCCGCAACTCCTCGCTCCGCTCGTCGGTCATGTCAATGCCCGTTCATCTTCTTGATGGTGTTGGTCGTGCTCTGGCCGTCCACCAGTTCGGCCAGGACCACCTTGCCGCCCCAGGACTGGACCTCGGCGGCCCCCACCACCTTGTCCACCGTATAATCGGCCCCCTTGATCAGCACGTCCGGCTTCAGGGTCTTGATCATCTCCAGCGGCGTATCCTCGCCGAAGATCACCACCAGATCGACGGTGGACAGGGATGACAGCACCGTCGCCCGCGAGGCCTCGGATTGTACCGGCCGGGTCGGCCCCTTGAGGCGCTGGACCGAGGCGTCGGAGTTCAGCCCCACCACCAGCCGGTCGCAGGCGGCCCTGGCCTGGGCCAGAATGGACACATGGCCGGGATGGAGCAGGTCGAAGCAGCCGTTGGTGAAGCCCACCTTGAGGCCCTTGCGACGCCAGCGGTCCACCATCTCGGCCGCCGGCTGGGCGGGAATGATCTTGGACTCGCCGGCGGTCAGATCCTCGTGATGGAGCGCGGCCACCACTTCCTCGCCATAGGCGACGGCGGTGCCGACCTTGCCGACCACGATGCCCGCCGCCACGTTGGCCAGCAGGGCGCCTTCCAGCAGCGAAGCGCCCGAGGCCAGGGCCGCCGCCAGGGTCGCCACCACGGTATCGCCGGCGCCGGACACGTCGAATACTTCGCGGGCTTCGGCGGGCAGGTGGTGGATCTGGCCGTCGGCCTGGATCAGGCTCATGCCGTCCTGGCTGCGGGTCACCAGCACCGCCTCGAACTGGCAGGTGTCGATCAGATGCCGGGCCGCGGCCACCACCTCGTCGTCGCCGTTGACCGGCATGGCGGTGGCCTCGAACAATTCCTTGCGGTTGGGGGTAACCACGGTGGCCCCGGCATAGATGGTGTAGTCGGTGCCCTTGGGGTCGACCACCACCGCCTTGCCCAAGCCTTTGGCCTTGGCGATCAGCTGGGCCGCCACCGGATCGGCCAGCACGCCCTTGCCGTAATCGGACAGCACCATCACCCCGGCCTTGGCCAGCAGGCGTTCGACCCGCACCAGAAGCTGGGCGCGGATGGCATCGCCGATGGCGGCGCGGGATTCGCGGTCGGCGCGCAGCAATTGCTGATGCGAGGCGAAGAAGCGGGTCTTGATGGTGGTCTGGCGGCCGGGCTCGACCACGATGCAGGGGTCGATCTCGCCATGCTCGCCCACCAGCCGCGTCACCTCGCGTCCGGCGAGGTCGTCACCGACCACCGAGACGAAGGCCGGAGCGGCGCCCAGCGCCACCAGATTGCGCACCACATTGCCGGCCCCGCCCAGCATGGCCATCTCGCGCTCGATGAACAGCACGGGAATGGGAGCCTCGGGCGAGATGCGGTCCACGGAACCGTAGACGAAACGGTCGAGCATGGCGTCGCCGACGCAAAGAACCGAGGTGCCGCGCAGCAACTCGACCCGATCGGCAAGGGCGGAAAGTTCGGTCATGGAACCCCGATGATCTGATGGCTTCTGCCTGCTAACGCAACCCAGGGCGCCATGCAAGACAAAACCCCATCACGTACTGAGGAAACGCCGTTCGGCGCCGTCCAGAACCAGGCAGGTCAAGCGCCCGGTGCGGTAGGCGCCGGTATCGATGGCGATGCGGTTATGGCGGCTTTCCGGTTCGGGGACGATGGAATGTCCGTGCACCACCATCTTGCCATGGTCCTCCTCGCTGCTGAGGAAGGGCTCGCGCATCCACATCATGTCGTAGGAATCCTGATGCTCCAGCGCGATTCCCGGACGGATGCCGGCATGGACGAACAGGTAGTCGCCCTCCACATGGAAGGCGGGGTTGCGCGACAGGAAACGCAGATGGCTCCCCGGCAGAGCCCGGTAGAACAGCCGCTGCAGGGCCGGATAATCATGGGCCAGGGCCGAGTCCACCTGGCCCACATAAGAGCGGATGGCGTCCAGCCCGCCATTGCGGAACCAGCGCGGCCCCACCGAGAAATCGGCCAGGAATTCCAGCATGGTGTCTTCGTGATTGCCGCGCAGGCAGACATAGCGGGCCGAGGCCAGCGGCCCTTTCGGCTCCGGTCCGCCCATGATCCGCTCGATGACCCGGCGCGAATCGGGGCCGCGATCGATCAGGTCGCCCAGAAACACCACCACCGGCCGCGACACCGGAGTCTGGCGGATTTCGTCGCAGATATCCTCGAACAGGGATTCCAACAGATCAAGACGGCCGTGGATGTCTCCGATGGCATAGACACGGGTGCCGTCCGGCACTTTCGGAATTCGATCATGAGGGTGAGATAAGGATCGCTCTGTCATTTCCATTAGGACGGCAAGCTTCGCCAATGCTATTTTTTAAGTCGTGGGTAACCGCGCCTTTATATATGGCGGATGACAATGTCCGTTGCGACCCGCATTTTGGAATAGCGGCGTGCTGATATCGGAGTGCGAATGAACGCCAGCGCGTTCGGAGGAAGACAACAGGAAGTCGTTACGCCGGAGAGCCTTCTGTACGACGCCGCCGAGCGCGTCGGCAGAATCCGCGAAGGCCGCGTGGCCCTGCATCTGCACCTGTCGCGCCTGCTCCCGCCCAATCGGGAGGAAGGCCGTATCCGCATTGCCTTCCGCCTGTTCGAATCCATGGTCGATGCCTTCCGCGGCCAGATGTTCCTGATGACCAACTCGGACATCATCCTGATCTGCAAGGACGCCCGCTACGCCGATCTGGACGCCATCGTCTACAAGCTGCGCGCCCTGTTCTCCACCGATCCGCTGACCTATGCCGAATCCCCCGACGGCCAGGACCGCTTCGTCACCTTCTATGACCTGGAAGCCGAGTACGATTCCTTCTTCTCGCTGTGCGGCCAGATGGTCGGCGACGCCAAGAAATCCCTGGCCGACCAGCGCACCGCCCCACAGATCCAGCCCCTCGACGCCAAGAACCTGACCAAGGTGCTCGAACGCATCGGCGCCACCGACATCGCCGGCGTGGTCCGCCGTCAGGCCTGTATCCGCATCAACGAGCACATGCACGCCGAGGTCGCGTTCCAGGAATTCTTCATGTCCATCATGGACCTGCAGAAGGTTCTGGCCCCTGACGTCAACATTCTGGCCAATCGCTGGCTGTTCCAGCATCTGTCCCAGGTGCTGGACCTTCGGGTGCTGTCGGTGCTGCAGGATGTGGGCTTCCGCAAGATGCCCACCTCGTTCTCGGTCAATCTCAACATGGCCACGGTCCAGACGCCGGTGTTCCAGCAATTCGAGGCCTCGATCCGCGGCCGCGCCGGATTGGTCGTCGAGTTTCAGTTGCTGGACATCTTCAACGATCTGGACGGCTTCTTCAGAACCCGCGACCTGCTGCGCTCGCGCGGGCACCGCTCGGTGCTGGACGGCATGACGCCGGTCACCCTGCAATTCATGGATGCCGAGCTTTACGACACCGATTACGTCAAGGTCGCCTGGAGCAACGATATGCTCGACGACATCCGCACCGCCGAACTGACGGCGGCGCTGGGGCCGGTGGGCTTTGACCGGGTGATCTTGTCGCGCTGCGATTCCGAGACCTCCATCTCGTGGGGTCTGGCCCAGGGCGTCCGCATGTTCCAGGGCCGCTTCCTGGATTCGATGATCGCGGCCGTGACCATGGCCCAGTGCGAGAAATCGTCGGCCTGCACCTTGAACCAGTGCACCCAGCGCCACGGCGTCATCAATGGCCGTCCACGCGCCGAATGCGGCGACAACGACATGCTTGACCTCTTTCCGGTGCTGCGGGCCTTCAAGTAATGATGAACCAGCCGCCACAATCGGGAATGACTCGGGGCAACAGCCAGGAAAGCCTGCTGCTCGACTACGTTCACCGGTTGGAGCGCCACCGCCAGGACCGC
>JACQAD010000063.1 GCA_016195125.1 Magnetospirillum sp. | reverse complement strand
TATCGACATCAAGAAACTGGGGCGTTTCAACAAGGTCGGTCACCGCATCACCGGCGACCGCACCGGCCAAAGCAACAGCCGGGGCGTCGGCTGGGAGTTCGTCCATGTCTGTATCGACGATGCCTCCCGCGTCGGCTGACCGAGCCCTCACTTTCCCCACACCACAAGGAGTACCATCCATGACCACGCCCCCGCGTGACCGCATCCGCGCGCTCAACGACCGCCTGCGCCAGACCCGAACCGGCGGCATGATCGTCATGACCCCCGGCATCCGGGCGATGGGGCCGGAAGCGGAGCTCGACCTGCTCCGCGCCGTCGCCGCGTTCGACGATTTCGGGCCGAACAATGATCCCTACGGCGAGCACGACATGGGCGCTCTGACCTTCCGGGGGCGGCGGGTGTTCTGGAAGATCGACGCCTACGATCTGACCATGGAATACGCCTCGCCCGATCCTTCCGACCCCGCCGTGACCAAGCGGGTGCTCACCCTAATGCTGGCCGAGGAGTACTGAGCATGGCCGGAAACCCGACTCCGACTTCAAGCCGTTGCCTTCATGGAACATGCCGATACCAACGTCCATTGGCATTGCGCGGTCTGGACATTGTTCGGCGACTGGGACGAGGCCCTGAAGGCTGGTCAACGCCATTGGGAAACGCTGGTCCCTTCCGGCTCACTGCATATCTCCCTCGCCAGTGATATCGAGGGGCTGGCCTCCTACATGACCAAGGAGCAGTACACCGGCGCTCACATCGACGCGATGTTCGTATACGGCCCGGAGCGATCGTCGTCTCCGGCGCCGAGACGCCGATAGCCCAGACGGCTCGCCAGACTGGCGAAGCTGTCCAAATGGCCGTTTCCCGACAAAAAGGCAGCAGATATGCCCGAAAAGCTGCCGGATCAGTCAGAATCGTAATTTGGTAAAGTGATGGTAGGTCGCCCTTTTCCAAGGCGGCCCGCTCGCTCGCAGATGGCCCGATGTGCTGCCGCCCCCGCGCCCAGACATTCGCCCCACGAGCCACCTCCACATGCCACATGGCCAACGCCCCCTTCGCCATCGCGTCGGGATCGCGCGAGCCCCTTCAACGGGGCTAAGTGCTGCGGAAGTACCCGCAGCGCATTCCTGGAGCATGCCCATTCCTGGAGCATGCCCAATGCGACCCAGCCGACCCGTGGCCCAACACCCCACCCATCGCCCAATGACCATGTGACCACCGTGAACGAGGAAAGAGCAACCAACCCCGACCTGCCCGTCATGCCCATCGCCGCCCTCCTGGTGAAGAACTGGGCTATGGGGGCATGGTGGGGTTGAAAACCACCGTAGCTCAGCGTGACGTTGGGCGTGGAATGAATCTCTCGGCCGAAGCGCCGCAGGACGCATCGCCCAGATCCATCGCCGTGGTTGCCACCGGGGAGTCTATGGTGCCGGCCAAGATCTATCCCGGCGACATCGTGATCTTTGATGGCGGCAAGGATGGGCAGCCTGGCCAGATCACCTTGGTGGAACTCAAGACTGGAACTGCCGCCATCAAGAAATTCGGCGGCTATGACGGCGAGTGGGCGATCTTTGAGGGCTGGCTTCCGCCCGAAGACGGAGCGCAGACGCCCTATGTGGACCGTCGCCGCAGAGATCAGATCAACCGGATACTGCCTATGGTCGCCGTACAGTCAGGATTTCCCGGTCTCGACCAGGCCGCAGAGCGCCACCCGGTCCGCGTCGAGGCTGATGCGTTGGCGCCCATGGCCGAAATGGTGCCCAGCGCAGTCACCGAATGCCTCAACTTCCTGGCCTCCGCCGGCAAGGATACCAGCGATGCGGAGCCTGTCGGAGACCTGTGCGGCATAGCTGTGCGCTTAATGCTGGCCCCTGAATTGGACGGCGCCCCTATCGAGGAGAGGCGAGCCGCCGTAAGGCGCCATCTTGAGGCGTTCAGAACCGTTTTGGATAAGCCTTTTTGGCGGCGCTTGTTCTCTTGAACAACTATTATGGCGTGCATGCCATCTACAGCCCACCGTAAACGGCGGGGCCGGAGCGTTGACGCGCCCCGAACCGAGGGTGACGGACACCCCCACCGGAATTACCCGATCCGCCTCGCTGCCCGGGCAGGTGGTGAAACCGTATTGGTGGGGGAATGTCTGTTCAAGATGAAACGCAATTTTCTTTGTGCCGAATAAGAGAAAAAAAGACCTTTGCAAAGCTGCTTTTCAGGGTGCGCCAATATCTATTGGATGTTCTTGACTTAATAATCACATCCTTAACGTCGGAAGCGGAGTAGATGATATGTCATCCCCAGCAGACATACTCGTGTACATTCCATTTTGGGTGATCGGCGCACTTGTTACGGCGATCATAGCGAATAGCAAAGGTCGTAGTTTTTTCCTGTGGCTGGCCTACGGCTTGGGAATCTGGCCTGTTGCTGTCGTGCATTCCCTGGCTGTCGCCAACCTCAATCGAGTTCGACTGGAACAGGCGGAAGCCGCCGGCTCGAAGGAATGTCCGTTCTGTGCAGAGACGATCAAGATGGCGGCCAAGGTGTGCCGCTTCTGTGGCCGCGATCTCCCGCCCCAGGAACTACAGAACCAAGTGTCCTGAGGGCCAAATGTGGCGGTGACTCCAAAACTATCCTTGAATGTTGCGCTCCCAGTGGCACCACCCTGAAAGCCGCTCTTTCTCTGGGCGTCCCAGCCGATCCCGCCTCATCCCGGCAGATCCCAGCCTCCTGTAGAATCATGTGTCCCCTAACAATCACAAGGACCAAAGTCGGCTCCATCCATGGGCGGGCTTTTCCGTTATGGCCCCAAGGCCGGCACTGCTACCTTATGCCGCATGCGCAAGTTTCGAAAATCCCGGCAACAGAATCTGGGCGGCAATCTGGCTTTGCTGACCGCGTCGGTGCTGTTGGCCTTCGCCCTTTGCGAAGTCGTCATTCGCCAGCTTCCGGCCAGCGACATGATGGGCTGGACCATGGTGCCGCCGGCGGCGGCGCGGGCGGCGGCGGCGGGTGAAAAGCGTCCGGGTCTGCCGCGCATCCTGGTGCTGGGCGATTCCTTCACGGAATGGCGCGACAATAACGGCGAGTCCTATCCTCGGGTCGCGGCGCAAATCCTGGCCCAATCCGGCCAGAGCGTCGATGTGGTCAATCTGGCTGAAGCCGGCACCGGACTGACCGAGTACATGGGCAACCTGCTCCGCCATGGGCCGGGTCTGCGGCCGGATCTGGTTCTGATCGGGCTGTATCTCGGCAATGATCTGGTCCCCTCCTCCCCCAGCCTGGAAACCACCGAGGGCGAGGCTGCAGCGCGGAAGGAAAGCGTCCGCGACGGGGACCGGTCGCCGATCTGGCGCCTGCTCAAGAAATCGGTGGCGCTGAATTACGTCTACCGGCTTGCCAAGCAGCGTATCCCCGCCCTGCGCTCTGGATTTTTCGATCAGACCCTTGCTTATGCCGCCGGCCAGACCGGGCTTGATCATGCCTCCCTCCAGGCCCGGCTGGCCGAGATCGACCCGGCTCTGGTGGACGCCGCCCGGGCCGATGCCATCAATGGCTGGGATTTGGCCGTGGCCGTCACCGACCCCGACTATTACGGCGATCTGGCGGGTCTCGAGCCGGGGTCGAAGCAAGGAATTGCGGCCGAGGCCTCGTTCCGCGACCTGCGCGCCCTGATCGCCCGGGCCCGATCCCTGGGGGCCGAGGTCGCGGTGGTGCTGCTGCCGCCACCCGTTTGGGTCGCGGAACGGTATCAAGAGCATTTCCGGCGACTGGGCTACGGCCGTCTGGGGCCGGTCGCGGGAGAGCTTGCCCTGATCTCCAGGCTGAAGGCCGAACTGTCCGGGTCGGGAGTGACCGCCATCGACCCCCTGGCTTCGCTCCGCGACAGCGCCGCCGACACCTACCTGCCGCGCGACATCCACCCCAACCGGCTGGGCCAGAGGAAGATCGGTGAAGCGGTCGCCGCATTCCTGCCGGACCTTCTCCCGGCTAAGGCAGGGCCGAAGGCGGCAGCACCTTGAGAGTCAGATCGCGGGCCATCAGGACATAGGCCCGGGTCAGACGACGGGCGGCCCGGCCGTCGCCGGCCTGAACCGCGGCCACCACCTTGGCCTGGGCTTCGGCTCCCATCCGCGCCCAATCGTCGGCGGCCTTTTCCAGCAGGCGCCAATAAGGCAGCAAGCGGCAGCGGATGGACTGGGCGACGTCGGTCAGCAACGAATTCCCAGCGGCCCGGACCAGCGCCCGGAACAGGTCTTGCTCGTCGCCGGTTCCCGCCGGCGACGCCACCGGCAAGCGAATCTCCGCCAAATGAACATGACGCAGGGTCTCGGGCTGCTGGGCCGCCAGACCGGCGCAGGCGGCGGCAATCTCGGCCAGGGCCTGATACAATTCCAGCATGGAGCGCCGCTCGAGCTTGACCACCTTGCCGCCCCGGTTCTTCTCGAAATGGATCAGGCCCAAGGCCCCGAGATGGCGGAAGGCCTCGCGCACGGGGGTCCGCGAGCAGCCGAGTCGGTCGGCGATACGAACCTCCGACAGTTTCTCGTCGGGCCGCAGGCGACCGGCGACAATGTCATCGATAAGCTGCTGCCGAACCCACTCGGCCGCCGATAATTCTGAAGGATCCTTGGGCCTACGCACCCGATTCATGCAATCCGTACCGGTCAGAGATAACCGCCTCCGGGGCCCATGGGCAGCACCCCTATTGCGTGCATTTTGATTTGATCAAGATGAACGCTACGGCTCT
>JACQAD010000062.1 GCA_016195125.1 Magnetospirillum sp. | reverse complement strand
CGGCGGCGCCGGCTGCATCAGTGCCAACGCCAATATCCATGGTCCCGCCATGCTGGATCTGGTCAGGGGGTGGCGGAAGCCCGAGGCCCAGGCGCAGCAGACGGCGCTGGAAGGCTTCAGGTCCATCATGGACGGGATGCCCTTGATCCCGGCCCTGAAGGCCCTGACGGCCCGGCGCACCGGCGATTACGGCTGGCGCCGGGTGCGGCCGCCCATGGTGGCCCTGTCTCCTGAAAAGGAGATTGAACTGGTCGAGCGGCTGACCTCGGCCCACATCCTTATTTGAGGTCGGCCCTATTTGAGATCGGCGATGGCTTCCAGCCCGTTGGCCTTGGCGGCGGCCAGCAGGCGTCCGTCGGTCTTGGTGCGCCCCACGAAGGAATCGACCGCCTCCAGCCAACGGGCATCGCCGGGCGCCATGGCGTAGGCATAGGGGCTGGGAGCCAGGGGAACCGGCGGCGCCAGCAGTTTGGCCCAATCGTGGCGGGCCAGCATCTTGCGGCTGAAGGGATAGTCGGTGACGAACAGATCGGCGCGGCCGCTCATCACCTCCTGCTCGCGGGCTTCGGGCGTCGCCACCTGCAGGAGGGTCGCCTTCTTCAATTCTCCCTTCATGACATCGACCATGAACGTGCCGGACGCGGCGGCCACCACCACGCCGTCCTGATCGATGTCCTTCCATTCCCGGATGGTGGGATGGGTCTTGGTGGTGATGGCAAAGATGCCGCTGCGCAGATGTGGGCGGGTGAAGACCAGTTTCTCCTGCCGAGCCGGAGTGATGGCCACGGCGTGCATGGAGACATCGCATTTATCGCTCAGCAGATCGTCGATCATGGTCTTGAAGGACGAATCAACGAACTGGACTTTGACCCCCAGATCCTTGGCCAACTCCCGCGCCATGTCGATGTCGATGCCTTCCAACTGACCGGTTCGGGTATTGCGGTACGAGATGGAGTAGTAATCGGGCCAAATGCAGACCCTGACCTCGCCGCTGCCGCGCACCTTATCCAGGCGCCCGCCACTCGTCTGAGCCCCGGCGGAGGCGGCCATCAGCAAGGATAGGAGCAACGCAAGAAAAGTCAGGGGCCTATGCATTTTTCGCCTCCAGATACATTGGTAGTATGCTATTGCACCTAGGTCATGCAAGGAAGGCCCAACAGCACAGACCGATCGAAAAATTCCCCACTCCAAGTGGATCTGGGGAGCGTTCCGGTGCGGCCGTTGTTTTCCGGGCGTCTTGTCTGGCTGGTGAGTATTTTCGGCATCGGTATGGCCCTGGCCGTGGCCATCGCCACGACCGCCGCCCTTTATGCCGGACGTAGCGAAGCCATCAAGGGGGCCGAGGCGATTACGCGCAATCTGGCGCGGACCCTGACCGATTCTGTGGAGCGGTCCATCAATTCCATCGACATCACCTTGGCGTCGGTGGGTGATCTCGCCCGCGAGCATGGACTCGATGCGGGGCAGATGGATCTTGGCGGCGCAGTGGCCCAGCGCATGGCCTTCATCCCCTATCTGCGCCAGATCCTGGTGGTGCGGGCCGACGGCAAGGTTCTGTTCGATTCCGCCCGGATCGTGACCGGGCAGTCCCTGGATATATCGGGCTTGGTGCTGGATCATACCAAAATGCCAAGGCCGCTGGTCATCGGCATCCCGATCGACGGCCGCTTTATCGGCGGCCCCGCCCGGGCGGCTGGACAGCGGGTTATTCCCATCAGCCGTCAGATCCAGGCCGCCGACGGCCGTCTGATGGGATTGGTGATCGCGGCGGCCAATCCCGAATACTTCATCAGCAATTTTCAGAGCATCGAATCCGAGGCCGGCGCCCATGTTCACCTGTGGCGTTTTGATGGCCCTCTGCTGGCCGGAGGCGGCGGTGTCGACGACGCCCACCAGTTCAGCCGGTCGGAAAGCACCGCCATACGCGATCATTTGACGGTTTCGGAGAACGGAACCTTTAACAAAGCGGCGGATGACGGTCTTGACTGGATCATCAGCTACCGCACGACCTTGTCCTGGCCATTGGTGGTCAGTGTCGGCCTGCCCGTGGACATGGCGCTGGGCAATTGGCGTCGCAGCGCCGATATGATCGGCGGACCGGTTGCGGTGGTGATCGTTATTATTTTCGCCCTGACCGGAGCCATGGTGGCGATGTTGCGTCGCCGGGGCCGTGATGAAGCGCGCTTGCGGCTGTCGGACATGGTTCTGTCCAACGTTTCCAATGGCGTCACCATTGCCGAGGTGGGCGATCATGATCTCCCGTTGATTTATGTAAACCCGGCCTTTGAGCGCATCACCGGCTTCGTCGCCTCTCAGGCACTGGGACGCAATGCCCGTTTCCTGCACGAGTTTGATCCGGCTCAGGATGGTTTGGACGTCATACGCGAAGCCCTGGCCGAAGGAGTTCCGGCCTCGGTGATCCTGCGCAATCAGCGGGCTGACGGCGCGGAATTCTGGAACAATCTATCCCTCTCCCCGGTCCGAGGTCAGGACGGCGCCATTACCCATTGGGTAGGCGTCCAGCATGATATCACCTTGCAGGAGGAGGCCAGGGTCGCCTTGGCCAAGGCCTATGACGACGTGGCGCATTACAGCGAGGATCTGGAACGGTTTTCGTTCGTGCTGGCCCATCATCTTCAGGAACCGGCCCGGCAGATGCGTCTTCAGGCTCAGGTTCTATTGCAACGCCTGGGGGAAGAGAGCGATCCGGGAATACGGCAGCCGGCCAGTCTGGTCATCGAAGCCTCGGCCCGGCTGGTGGATCTGCTGCGTGATGTCCAGGCCTATCTGGCGGTGGAGCGCCAACCCCTGGTGGGCGGCATCGCCTCGTCGGAAACCGCCTTTCTGGCGGCGATCAACCGTTTCGTCGACCCGGCTCAGGGCATTGAAGCGAAGCTGGAAAAGGCCCTGCTGCCACGTGTCGGCATCGCCCAGAAACGACTGGACGACCTGTTCGAGATCCTGATCGAGAATGCCGTGCGGTTTCGTCATCCCGATCGCCAGCTACAGATCCGGGTTGGTGCCGAATTCCGGGGAGAGCGCTGGCTGTTCCGGGTTGCCGACAATGGTATCGGCATAGATCCAGACTATCATGAGCGGGTGTTCGTGGCACTCGAGCGTCTGCATTCTCAGACGGATTATTCCGGTACCGGCATCGGTCTGGCCATCGCCCGCAAGATCATCGAGG
>JACQAD010000380.1 GCA_016195125.1 Magnetospirillum sp. | reverse complement strand
GGCAATGACGATGCCATCCGCGCCATTCAGACCTATTGCGATCTGATGTCCGGCGCCGTGCTGGACGGTATCCAGGCCGAGATCACCCGTGGTGGTGGCGACGTCGGTGCCGCCGCCGAGGCCCCGGTCACGGAGATTCCCGAGGTGGTCGCCGAGGCCGCCGCCGAGGAAGCCGCCGCGCCGCAGGCCTGATCCGGCATATCCATCAGCAATGGCGGCGACAGACGGTCGCCGCCATTCGCTTGAGAACCAACCATTAGATTCGTCGAGAGGGGATACCCATGGCCGAGATTACCGCTTCGCTGGTCAAGGAGCTGCGCGAAAAGACTGGCGCCGGCATGATGGACTGCAAGAAGGCGCTGGGCGAGACCGCCGGTGACGTCGAAGCCGCCATCGATTGGCTGCGTAAGAAGGGCCTGGCCGCCGCCGCCAAGAAGGCCGGCCGCGTTGCCGCCGAAGGTCTGGTCGGCATCGCTACCGCCGGCAACAAGGGCGTGGCCGTCGAGGTCAATGCCGAGACCGATTTCGTGGCCCGTAACGATCAGTTCCAGGGTTTCGTCGCCGCCGTCGCCACCGTCGCCCTGGACAAGGGCACCGATGTGGAGGCCATCAAGGCCGCCGCCTGCCCCGGTGCCGACAAGAGCGTCGCCGAGCAGCTGACCCACCTGATCGCCACCATCGGCGAGAACATGTCGCTGCGTCGCGCCATCCGCCTGGAAGTGGCCAACGGCGTCGTGTCGTCCTACGTGCACACCGCCATTGCCCCCGGCCTGGGCAAGATCGGCTGTCTGGTGGCTCTCGAATCCACCGGCAATGCCGAGCGTCTGGCCGAGGTCGGTAAGCAGATCGCCATGCATGTGGCCGCCGCCAACCCGCAATTCCTGGACCCGTCGGTGGTCGACACCGCTGCCCTGGATCGCGAGAAGGCCGTTCTGACCGAGCAGGCCCAGGCTTCGGGTAAGCCCGCCGCCGTCATCGAGAAGATGGTGGAAGGCCGTATCCGCAAGTACTACGAGGAAGTCTGCCTGTCCGAGCAGATCTTCGTCATCGACCAGGAGAACAAGATCTCCAAGGTGCTGGAGACCCTGGGCAAGGAGATCGGCGCGCCGGTCAAGCTGGCCGGGTTTGCCCGCTTCGCCCTGGGCGAGGGCATCGAGAAGGAAGAGAAGGACTTCGCCGCCGAAGTGGCCGCCCAGCTGGGCCACTAAGCCGCGAGCGGAATGGGGCCGCCTTTTTCCATCCGCGGGATGGCGGGGGGCGGCCCTTTTTTCTCTCCGACAAGGGGGGAGACAGGCGTGCGGAATGGTGTATGATCGCCGCCGCCTCGGCCGAGCTGGCTCGGTCGGGATCGCAGATATCCTTGGCCGAATTTAGATCGGCATGACCACCAAAGCCCGAGGGAGCCCATGGCCAGCGACGCCAAATTCCGCCGCGTTCTCCTCAAGATTTCGGGCGAAGGCCTGATGGGGACTCGCGAATACGGCCTTGATCCCGCCACGGTGGAGCGGATCGCCCGCGAAGTGAAGTCGGTTCGTGATCTGGGCGTCGAAGTCTGCGTCGTCATCGGCGGCGGCAATATCTTCCGCGGCGTTTCCGGCGCCTCCACCGGCATGGAGCGGGCCGCGGCCGACAACATGGGCATGCTGGCCACGGTCATCAATGCCCTGTCGGTGCAAAACGCCCTGGAACGCTGCGGCGTCGAGACCCGGGTTCAGTCGGCCATCGTCATGCCCACCGTGTGCGAGGCCTTTATCCGCCGTCGCGCCATCCGGCATCTGGAGAAGGGCAGGGTGGTGATTTTCGCCGCCGGCACCGGCAATCCGTTCTTCACCACCGATACCGCCGCGGCACTTCGCGCCGTTGAGATGGGCTGCGACGCCCTGCTGAAGGCCACCCAGGTGGACGGCGTCTACAGTGCCGATCCCAAGAAGGTGAAGGATGCGGTGCGTTACGACCATTTGACCTTCAATGAAGTGATCGCCCGCGATCTGGCGGTGATGGATACGTCCGCCATCGCGCTGTGCCGCGAAAACAAGGTTCCTATCGTGGTGTTCGATCTGCACCGGCCCGGCGCCTTCGCCGAAGTGGTCTCGGGGCAGGGTCTGTTCACCATCATTGCCAACGAATAAACGGGAAGGGGGTTGCTCGTGTCCAATCCGACCAACTGGAACGACCTCAAGAAGGATATCACCCGGCGCATGGATTCCGCCGTCGAGGTGCTGAAAAAGGAATTTTCCGGCCTGCGTTCCGGCCGCGCTTCGACCAATCTGCTCGATCCCGTGGTGGTAGAAGCCTATGGACAGACCATGCCGCTGTCCCAATGCGGTACGGTCGGGGTGCCCGAGCCGCGCATGCTGACCGTTCAGGTTTGGGACAAGGGCCAGGTCAAGGCGGTCGAGAAGGCCATTCGCGACGCCGGCCTCGGCCTCAACCCCCAGACTGACGGGCAATTGATCCGCGTGCCGATTCCGCCGCTGAACGAAGAGCGCCGCAAGGAACTGCAGAAGGTGGGCGGCAAGTATGCCGAGCAGGCCCGCGTCTCGGTTCGCAACGTGCGCCGCGACGGCATGGACATCTTGAAGAAGATGGAAAAGGACGGTCACATCTCCGAGGACGAGATCAAGAAGCACGAGAAAGAGGTTCAGAGCATCACCGACGAGACGGTGAAAAAGATCGACGAGCTTCTGGCTCACAAGGAAAAGGAAATCATGCAGGTTTGAGGAGGGTAGGACAGAGTATGGAAGCCATGCTTTCCCCCACCGATACGCCGCCGCCGCCGGTACATGTCGCCATCATCATGGATGGCAACGGCCGTTGGGCGAAGTCGCGCGGATTGCCGCGGACCGCCGGCCACAAGCGAGGCGCCGAAGCGGTGCGCCGGACGGTGGAAGCGGCCCGCGAGC
>JACQAD010000379.1 GCA_016195125.1 Magnetospirillum sp. | reverse complement strand
GGCCAGCACGCCGATGACGAAGCCCCAGCCCAGCACCGGATGGGATTGGGTCAGGCCCCGGATGGCGGCGATGCGCTTGGTGCCGGCATTCTGGCTGATGATGCCCACCGCGAAGAAGATCGCCGACTTGGTCAGCGAGTGCATGGTCATATGCATCAGGCCGGCGAAATTGGCCAGGGCGCCGCCCATGCCGAAGGCGAAGGTGATGACCCCCATATGCTCGATGGAAGAATAGGCGAACAGCCGCTTGATGTCGCCTCGGCGGTACAGCATGAACGCCGACAGGAACAAACTGGACAGCCCCATCACCACCAGCAGCGGCCCCGGAGTCAGGGTGCTGCCATTGGCGGCGATCACCATCTTGAAGCGCAGCAGGGCATAGAGCGCCACGTTGAGCAGCAGCCCCGACAGCACCGCCGAGATGGGGGTCGGCCCCTCGGCATGGGCATCGGGCAACCAGGCGTGCAGCGGCGCCAGCCCCACCTTGGTGCCATAGCCCACCAGCACGAAGACGAAGGCCAGATTCAGCAGATCGGGCTGGAAGGCGTGGGCCCGCTTGATCATCAGGGTCCAGGCCATGGCATCGGCGCCGTCGCCCATCACCGGTTGGGCCGCCAGATAGACCAGGGTGGTGCCGAACAGGGCCAGACCGATGCCCACAGAGCATAGGATGAAGTACTTCCACGCCGCCTCGATGGCTTCGCGGGTGCGGTACAGGCTGACCATCAGCACTGTGGTCAGGGTCGCCGCCTCCACCGACACCCACATGACGCCGGTATTGTTGGCACACAGGGCCAGCAGCATGGTGAACAGGAAGGCCTGATACATGGCGTGGTAGAAGCGCAGATGCAGGTCGGAGAGGCGCGCCGCCTCGCTTTCCCGCGCGATATAGGCCCCCGAGAAAATGGCGGTGGTCAGGCCGATGAAGGCGGTCAGCACCACCAGATAGATATTGAAATCATCGATGAACAGCAGCCGCGTCGGCTCGGGGCGGGCGTGGAACAGCAGCAGCGACGAGAAGAAGGTGATGGCCGAGGCCAGCACGTTGACCCAGGCCGCCACCCGCCAATCCCTCAGCACCGCCAGGAACCCGGCCGAGCCCAGGGGCACCCCCAGAATCCACAACAGCGGATTGTCCAGTCCCGGCATGGAGGCGATGGCGCCGATCACTCCCGATCTCCCCGATAGGTTTCCAGATCGGCCAGATCCAGAGTGTCGAAGCGCTCGCGGATGCGAAAAAAGAAGATGCCGAACAGGGTCATGGCCACCAGCACCGAGAAGGCCACGGAAATCTCCACCACCAGCGGCATGCCTTTGGCCGACACCGCCGCCAGGATCAACCCGTTCTCCAGGGCCATGAAGCCCACCACCTGGGTGACGGCATTGTGCCTGGTGATCATCATCAACAGGCCCAGCAGCACTACGCTCATGGCCAGGGCCAGACTCTCACGGGTCAGGGCGGCGGCGTTGGCGGTGACCGGCAGCACCAGCAGGATCGACAGCGCCACCAGCGCCACTCCGGCCATCATGGTCCAGCCGATGGACATGGCGGTTTCCACGTTCTTATGGATGCCCAGTTTCTCCACCAGCCAATGCAGGGCGAAGGGCACGATGAGCGCCTTGAACACCAGGGCGATGACGGCGGTGACGTAAAGGTGCGGCGCGTGCTGGATATGGGCCTGCCAGGCCGCCGCCGCCGCCAGGGCCAGGGCCTGGAAGGCGAAGGTGTTGAGCACCGCGAACAGACGCCGCTGATACAACAGCTGGAACCCGGCCATCAGCACCGTGGCGCCGATCAGATGGGCCAGATCATAGGAAAACTGCTCGCCCAGCAAGGAGGGGGAGGCCGCCATCACACCGCCTCCGAGACATAGAGGAAGATGGTCGCCAGCAGACCCAGCAGCAGCGCCCCGCCCAGGAAGTCGGCATAGCGGAACACCCGCATCTTGGCGATGGAGCTTTCGAACAGCCCCAGCGCCGTGGCCAGGATGAAGCATTTGGCGCCGAAGGCACCCAGGCCGATCAGCACCGCGATTTCGCCGCCGCCGGGCTGGGCCATGCCCCAGGGCGCGAACAACCCGCCGATCAGGGCCATGAACAGGGTCAGCCGCACCATGGCGGCCCCCTCCATCAGGGCCAGATGGCGGCCGGAATATTCCAGCACCATGGCCTCGTGGACCATGGTCAGCTCCAGATGGGTGGCGGGATTGTCGATGGGAATACGGCCGTTCTCGGCGATGGCCACCATCACCAGGGCCGCCAGGGCCAGCCCCAGGGACACCTCGATCCCCACCCCGCCCGACAGGACAAAGGCGATGATCTGGGCCGGCGCCGTGGTGCCGGAAATCAACGACAGGGAAAAGGTGACCATCAGCATGGCCGGCTCGGCCAGCGACGCGATCATCATCTCGCGCGATGCTCCCAGGCCGCCGAAGCTGGTGCCCACATCCATGCCGGCCAAAGCCGTCCAGAACCGCGCCACTCCCAGCAGCGCCACCAGGGCGATCAGGTCGGCGGCCTGGGCCAGGAACAGGTTGGTGGTGAAGGCCGGCACGATGCTGGCCGCCAGCCAGACCGCGCCGAAGGTGACATAGGGCGCCACCCGGAAGACCCAGGAGGCCGAATGGGCCACCACCGCCTCCTTCTGCAGCAGGCGGTAGATGTCGCGGTAAGGCTGGGTGGCCGACGCCCCCTGGCGGCCGTTGAGGCGCGACTTGACCAGCCGCACCCAGCCGGTGATCAGCGGGCTGATGGCCACCACCAGAATGATCTGCAGGAATTGCCAGAACACCGCGCTCATGAATATCGCCCCTCAAACGCCGGGTGGGCGCTCACGCACCCTTGGCTCCTCCGCTTCGCTCCGGGCGCCTCAACGGCGCCGCGCTTCGGCTGCGCCTTGCTCATCGGCTTTGCCTCACCGCCACCACCAGCAGCATGAACACCAGGGTGGTGAACATCATCAGCAGGTAGCGCCGCACCGTCAGGAACTGGATGCGGTTGACCAGATCGGCGAAGAAATCCACCACCCGGCCGATATTGGCGTAAAGCCCCACCCAGACCGGATCGACGACCCGCACCTGCAACTCGGCCGGGCGATTGTCGCCGGGCTCGGGCATGTCGACGCTTTCCCGAACGGAAAACAGTGAGGAGCAGAACACCCGGCGCAGGGGCTGCGAAAAGCTTTGGCCGGTGTATTGGCTTTCAGGAATGTCCTCCTGGTGGCCGCAATCCCAGGCATCGGCGCGGCGTAATCTGGTGGTGCCGAAGGCGCGCACCAGCATCAGGGTGATGGCGCACAGCGCCACGCCGGTCATCACCAGGACCGTGCCCGAATAAGAGCCCCGGGTGGAGCTGACCGGGCTCAGCCATGGCCAGCCCAGATCGGCGGAGACAGCGAACTGCACTCCGGTCAGTGGCGTCACCACGTGGGACAGGGCATCGGTCACCGTCACCGGAATGGCGCCCAGCACCACGCAGAGCAGGGCCAGGAACGCCACGGTCCAGCGCATGGTCAGCGGCACCTGATGGGCCTCGGCCGCTTCCCTGGACCGCGGCCGCCCCAGGAACACGATGCCATAGGCGCGCACGAAGCAGGCGGCGGCCAGGGCGGCGGCCAGGGCCAGCATGGCGCCGACCACCGGCACTCCGAACTTCATGGCCCAATGGGGCAGCGAAGGCCCCTTGAACAGGGATTGGAAGATCAGCCATTCCGACACGAAGCCGTTCAGGGGCGGCAGGGCCGCGATGGCCACCGCCCCCACCAGGGCGGCGACGCCGTTCCACGGCATGCGCTTGGCCAGCCCGCCCAGCTTGCCCAGATCCCGCTGGCCGGTGGCGGTGATCACCGCGCCCGCCGACAGGAACCATAACGTCTTGAACAGGGAATGATTGACCATGTGATAGAGCCCGGCCACCAGGGCCAGGGCGGCCAGAGTCTTTTCGCCGCTGGCCTTGAAGGCGATGGCCAGGCCCAGGCCGATCACCGCCACTCCGATATTCTCGACCGTGGAATAGGCCAGCAGCTTCTTCAGATCGTCCTGAAGGATGGCGTAAAGCACCCCCAGCACCGCGGTGATGCCGCCGATGACCATGATCGCCGCCCCCCAGGCCCATTGCACCTGGGCATGGAGATCGAACAGGATGCGGATCAGACCGTACAGGGCCACCTTGGTCATCACCCCGCTCATCAGGGCCGAGACATGGCTGGGCGCCGCCGGATGGGCCAGGGGCAGCCAGGCGTGCAGCGGCACCAGCCCGGCCTTGGACCCCGCCCCCAGCAGGGCCATCAGCACCACCAGGAATCCGGCCACCGGCTCCAGCCGCGCGGCGCGCATGGCCGGGAAGGAATAGCCGCCCTCGCCCCCGGCCATCAGGCCGAAACAGGTCAGCAGGCAGAAGGTGCCGAAACAGGCCATCACCAGATAGATGAAGGCGGCACGGCGGTTCTCGGCATTTTTGTGATCGGCCAGCACCAACAGCCACGAGGCCAGGGACATGAACTCCCACGCCACCAGGAACATGAAGGCGTCATCGGCGATCAGCACCGCGTTCATGCCGAACAGGAACAGGGGATAGAAGGGCGTCACCCGCCGGGGCTCGGGCAGGTGCGAGCAATAGCCGATGCCGTAGGCCGAGGCGGCGGCCGAGGCCAGATTGACCACCACCATGAACAGGGCCGACAGGTTGTCGAGGCGGAAATGGGCCGCCATCCACGGCAGGCCGATGGGCAGGACGATGGCCGGGCCGGTGCCGGGAGTCTGCCCCAGATGCTTGACGCCGCTCAACAGCAGAGCCAGCGACGCAATCATGCAGCAAAAATAGACCAATCGGTGCCGCCACATTTCCGCACCGGCCACCACGCCGAGAACGGCGAGGGCGAGAAGGGCGGAGAGGGCGGCCGCGATCAGCATTGGCTGCGCGACCCCGCTGATACTCTGATGCGAGACATGGCTCTGGCCTCCCGATGAATCCCCTGTGCGGAGCCGGTTGGACCAGCCCTCCTGATCTCGTCTTATGCGAGGAGAAGAAAATCATAAGCGGGCGGCGGGGGGTGGCGCAAGGGCCACCCTATGACCTACCCCCGCGCCAATGCCCGCCAGGCGATGTCGCGGCGGCAGAACCCGCCCTTCCAGTCCAGGGCATCCACCGCCTTGTAGGCTCGTTCGCGGGCCTCGGCCACGCTGGCGCCCCGCGCCGTGATTCCCAGGACACGGCCGCCGGTGGCGACCACCTTGCCGTCCTTCAGCGCCGTTCCGGCGTGCAGCACGGTGACGCCCTCGACCTGGCCGGCGGCGTCGAGACCGCCGATCACGGTATTTTTCTCGTAGGCGCCGGGATAGCCCCGGGCGGCCATCACCACCACCAGGGCGACATCGTCGGACCAGTCCAGGCTGACCCCCGCCAGCTGACCCTCGGCCCCGGCCAGCAGCACCGGCAGGAGATCGGATTTGAGCCGCGCCATCAGCACCTGACATTCGGGATCGCCGAAGCGGACATTGTATTCCAGCAGCTTGGGACCGGAGCCGGTGACCATGATTCCGGCGAACAGCACGCCGGTATAGGGCTTGCCCATCGCGGCCATGGTGGCGACCAGGGGCAGGATCGAGCGTTCCATGATCTCGGCCTGCACCGCCTCGGTGACCACCGGCGCCGGGGAATAGGCGCCCATGCCGCCGGTATTGGGGCCGGTATCGCCGTCGCCGACCCGCTTGTGATCCTGGGCGGCGACCAAAGGCAGCGCCGTCTTGCCGTCGCACAGCGCGAAGAACGAACATTCCTCGCCGTCGAGGAATTCCTCGATCACCAGCTCGTTGCCGGCATCGCCGAACACCTTGTCGCCCATCATGCTGTCGACGGCGGCAAGGGCCTCGTCCAGGTTCATGGCGACCACCACGCCCTTGCCCGCCGCCAGCCCGTCGGTCTTGACCACGATGGGCGCACCCTTGGCGCGGATGAATTCCTTGGCCTTCGCCATGTCGGTGAAGCGGCCGTACCAGGCGGTGGGGATGCCGGCCTTGGCGGCCACATCCTTCATGAAGCCCTTGGAGCCCTCCAGCTCGGCGGCGGCGGCCGAGGGGCCGAACACCTTGATCCCGGCCTCGCGGCATTTGTCGGCCAGCCCCAGGACCAGCGGCGCCTCCGGCCCCACCACCACCAGATCGACCGCATGGGTCTTGGCGAAGGCCAGGAGGTCATCGACCTTCTCAGGCCCGATGGCGACGCATTCGGCCGAATCGGCGATCCCGGCATTGCCGGGCGCGCACCACAGCTTGGTAAGCAGCGGCGATTGCCTGAGCTTCCAGCACAGCGCGTGTTCGCGCCCGCCCGAACCGACCACCAGAACCTTCATCATCGCCTCCCCATCTACGCCCCCTCTCCCCTTGCGGGAGAGGGTCGGGGTGAGGGGAGATTTCTGAGCAAGACCCCTCACCCGACCTTCGGCCACCCTCTCCCGCAAGAGGAGAGGGGAATCCAGCGCCGGGTTCTACCACTTCCGTCCCCGTTTGCAAATCACGGCGGCTTGCGCCACCATCGCCGCCATGAATGACGAGCCCCGCGCCCCTTCCAACGTTCCCGAATACTCGGTTTCCCAATTGTCCGGCACTTTGCGCAAGACGGTGGAGGAGGCATTCGCCTTCGTCCGGGTCCGGGGCGAGATTTCCGGGTTCAAGCGCCCCGGCTCCGGTCATCTCTACTTCGCCCTGAAGGATGCCGACGCGGTGCTCGACGCGGTGTGCTGGAAGGGCGCCGCCGCCAAGTTGGGCCTGGTCCCCATGGACGGCATTGAAGTGGTCGCCACCGGGCGGCTGACCACCTATCCCGGCCGCTCCAAATACCAGATGG
>JACQAD010000052.1 GCA_016195125.1 Magnetospirillum sp. | reverse complement strand
GGCAAGGCCGTCGGCAAGACGCACCTGCACCACATTGGCGTGCAGGGCGACGGCTTCTTCCAGCAGGGCCAGGATCTCGGACTGGGGATCAAGGGCGGCGATGACGTTCATGGATGAGGGCTCCGATGGTTCCTGGGCCTACAAGAACAGCCTTGCCCCATCCCTCACATTGAGCCCGGTCAAGCATCCCCCTTCGCAGCCCCGCCATACCGTGGTTAAATATTCCCATGGAGGGCCGGAGATGGTTGGTGAAACGTCGGTTCGAATCCTGATCGAAGGCCGGGTCCAGGGGGTCTGGTTCCGCGGTTGGGCCGTCCAGGAAGCCAATGCCCGTCATCTGGCCGGCTGGGTCCGCAATCTGGTGGACGGACGGGTCGAGGCCCTGTTCCATGGACCATCGCACATTGTCCGCGACATGGTCGAAGCCTGCCATAAAGGCCCCCCCGCCGCCCTGGTCACCAGGGTGGAAACCGAAGCCTCGTCCGAGATCCCGTCGGCGGGCTTCCACCAGCGCCCCACCGCCTGATCATGAATTTATCCCGCCGCCAGATATTAGCCGGAGCCGCCGCCATGACCATCACCAGCCCCGCCGACGCCGCCAAGACGGCCCGCCAGTTCCCCAAGGATTTCTTCTGGGGCGCCTCCACCGCCGCCTACCAGATCGAAGGCGCCTACGATACCGATGGGCGCGGCATGACCATCTGGGACAAATTCACCGCCGACGGCAAGATCATGGACGGGTCCAGCGCTAAGGTGGCCTGCGACCATTACCACCGCTACCCCGAAGACATCGCCCTGATGAAGCAGGCGGGCTTTTCCGCCTACCGCTTCTCCCTGGCCTGGCCGCGCATCATTCCCGCCGGTACCGGCGCCATCAATGCCAAGGGCCTGGATTTCTACGACCGGTTGGTGGACAAGATCCTGGAAGCGGGCATCAAGCCCATGGCCTGCCTCTATCACTGGGATCTGCCCCAGCCGCTGGAGGATAAGGGCGGCTGGCAGGGCCGCGACATCGTCGGCCCCTTCGCCGAATACGCCCGCATCGCCACCAAACGCCTGGGCGACCGGGTCAAGGATTGGTACATGCTGAACGAGCCGAACGTGGTGGCCATCATCGGCTACGGTATCGGCGAACACGCACCCGGCTACAAGCTGGGCGAGGACGGCATCCTCAAGGCGCTCCACCACCAGAATCTGGCCCAGGGCACCGCACTGCGCGCCATCCGGGCCGAGCATCCCGACGCGGTGCTGGGCACGGTGATCAACCTGCAGCCCTGCCGCTCCCAGGACGACGATCCCAAGAACCGCGCCGCCGCCATCCGCTGGGACGCGGTGTGGAATCGGGTACCCCTGGACGGAGTGATGCGCGGCGCCATTCCCGACGTGCTGGCCGAGAAGATGAAGGACATCGTCAAGCCCGGCGATCTGGAAGCCATCAAGTTCCCCATCGACATGCTGGGCATCAACTACTATTCGCGCATGACCATGAAGCACGAGGAAGGCCATCCCTTCGACGTGTTCTGGGGCGACGCCCATTGCGACCGCTGGACCGCCATGGCCTGGCCGGTGCAGCCCGACGGGCTTTACGATCTGCTGCGCGAGTTCAAGGAGCTGTACGGCAACCCGGCGGTGTTCATCGCCGAGAACGGCGCCGCCTATGACGACGTGGTCACCCCCGACGGGCAGGTCCATGACAAAGAGCGGGTCGCCTATCTCAGGGACCACGTCTCCGAGGTGGCCCGCGCGCTCAAGGACGGCTGCAACGTCAAGGGCTATCTGGCCTGGTCGCTGCTGGACAATTTCGAATGGGCCTATGGCCTGTCCAAGCGCTTTGGTCTGGTGCGCGTCGATTACGACACCCTGAAGCGCATCCCCAAGGACAGCTACAAATGGTTCGCCGAGGTGATCAGGACGGGGCGGGTGGATTAGCCGGGCCGGTATCCTGCCCCGGATAACAAAGACTCAATATACCCCTTTAATGCTTGCGGGTTCCTTCCCATCTGCCAAGAGGTCGCCGCGGCCTCGGGGGAGGATTCCATGCTGCGTGAAATACTGACTCTGGGATTGCTGGCGCCGGCGATGGCCGCAGCCGCCGATTGCCGGCCAAGACCCGATGCCGATCTGAGGGGCTGCGACTATTCCGGCGCCATGTTGGAAAATGCCGATCTGCGCCGCTCCCGCCTGGACGGCGCCACCTTCAGCAAGGCCAATTTGAAATGGGCCAACCTCAGCGGCGCCAGTCTGCCGAGAGTGGCGTTCACCGGGGCCGACCTCTTCCACGCCACCTTCGACGACGCCGATATGACCGGTGCCGATCTGTCCGGCACGTATCTGTTCGGTGCCAATCTGATCGGCACCACCCTGATCGGCGCCGATTTCAGCGGTGCTTATCTCAAGGATGTGCTGATGGAACGCGCCAACCTGTCCAGAGCCAGGATGGCCGGGGTCTATATGCTGCGTGGCGTCTTCGATGACGCCACCCTGGTGGAAGCCGACCTTGCCGGAGCGGACATGACCGGCGCCGCCGCCGAGCGGGCCGACTTCACCGGCGCCAATCTGAAGAATACACGGCTGTCAGGCGCATCGGTTCGCTTCGCCCGCTTCATCCGCACCGACCTGGACGGCGCGGTTTTCACCAAGACGGATCTGCTTCATACCGTGTTCGAAGAGGTTCGCAACATGCCCGCCGGGGTCACCGAAAGCCTGGCCATCTCCTTCGGCGCGGAGGAACGGCGGTAGACGTCAGGCCTACCGCCGGCCTCCCGGCCCCGCTCAGGCGGCGATCTTCTTGTCCTTCAGGAAGGCGGCAAGCTTGCCGTCCTCAAGGGTGATGTGGTCCTTGAGCCAGGAGGAGACGTACTTGAACAACTGACCGGTGGCCTGGGGATTTCCGGTGGCGATTGCGGATTTGAGGGCGCTCAGCTTCTCGAAGAACTCGCGATGACGGCGGCGATGGTTCTCGAGGTCCGGGTAGGCGTGGCGGGTCATGATCGCCTCTTCCTCGGCGAAATGTGGCTCGAAGGCCTTGTTGATCATCTCCAGGATGCCGGCGACGGCCTGATCGCCGTTGCCGCTCATCATCTCGGCATAGCAGCGATTGACCTCGGCGAACATATCCTGGTGGTGCCGGTCGATACCGGCAATGCCGGTGTTCAAGGCGTTGTCCCAATCCAACAGTTTCATCTGTGACTTGTCGGCGCGGACCTGAGCCAGGAAGCGCCCGACCTCGCCGCGCAGATATTCCGCCTGCTTCGAAAGATCGGTGGCGGATTCCCGGATCTGCTCGGCGGCGCCACCGGTTTCGCGGGCGGCCTGTTCCACCGAGACGATGTTGCTGGTGACCTCGCCGGTCCCGGCTGCGGCCTGCTCCACATTGCGGGCGATCTCGGCGGTGGCGGCGGTCTGCTCCTGAACCGCCGACGCCACCGAAGCGCTGATCTCGCCCATCTCGTTGATGACCTTGGAGATGGTGTCGATGGCCTTGACGGCATTGCCGGTGCCCTCCTGCACCGCCTTGATCTGGCTGGCGATCTCGTCGGTGGCCTTGGCGGTCTGGTTGGCCAGATTCTTGACCTCGTTGGCGACGACGGCGAACCCTTTACCTGCGTCGCCGGCCCGCGCCGCCTCGATGGTGGCGTTCAGCGCCAGCAGATTGGTCTGGGCGGCGATGTCGTTGATCAGCACCACCACCTCGCCGATCCGGCCCACATTCTCGGACAGGGCGCGGACTTGCGTGGTGGTGTTTTCCGCCTCCCGCTCGGCACGGTTGGCCACGGATTGGGAACGTTCCACCTGCTTGGCGATCTCCGAGATGGACGAGGACAATTCCTCGGTGGCGGCGGCGACGGTCTCCACATTGGCCGAGGCCTGTTGCGCCGCCGAGGCGACGGTGGTGGCCTGGGCGCTGGTCTCGTGGGCGGTGCCGGCCATCTGGCTGGAGGCCCCCTGCAACTGGGTCGCCGCCGAGGTCACGGTCTGCACCACCTTGCCGACGCTTTCCTCGAAGCTATCGGCCATCTGATGCAGGGCCGCCTTGCGATCGGCCTCGGCCTTGAGCTTCTGGGCCTCCTGCTCGGCCTGCATCCTGTCCATCTTCAAGGTGTTTTCCTTGAAGATGGACATGGCCTCGGCCATGGCGCCGATCTCGTCCTTATGATCGCGGGCGGGGATGTCGATATTCTTGTTGCCCTTGGACAATTCGGTCATCGCCCTGGTCATGGCCGAGAGCGGCACCACGATGGAGCGGGCGATCAGAAAGGACAGGCCGACGGCCAAAATGACGGCAATCGCCGAACCGATCCAGGTGGCGGCCTTGCTTTGCGCCATTCCGGCCTCGGTTTCATCCTTTTGCCGGTCCATGGTTTCGTCCTGGGAATGGACGGTCTGATCGGCCAGATCGGCGAATGAAGCCGCAATGCCGGCCATCTCCTGGTAAACCAGCTTGTCCAGTTCCCGCGTCGCGGCACTCACCGTGGAGAACGCCTCGCGGTAATCCTTGGCGCGATTCTCGGCATCGGCGGCCAGGCGCTTGCGTTCCGGGTTGCGCAGACGCTTGACCAGGGCTTCGGCCTCTTCCACGAACTTGCCCACATAGGCCTCGGATTCCTTGGTCAGGGCATCCGAGGGATCGGCCAGGAACTTGACCGCATTCAGACGCGCCAGCATCAGCGCTTCCTGGGCCAATCCGGTCAGGGCGGCGGCTTCGAAATCGCCATCATTCATGGCACTTTGCATGACGCTGCTCAGATCCTTGCGGGCGGCGGCGCCGATGACGTTCATGCGCTTCTCGACCAGTTCCTCCTTGGCGGCGCGCAAGACCGCCACCTTGTCGAAAGCGCTCATATAGGCGTCAAACTGCGCCTGCATCTTGGTGAGATTGGCCTTGCGGGTCGGGTTGGTGGTGGCCGCGACGGATTCCATCAGATCCCTGCGCAGGGCTCCTTGAATATTGCGCACCTTTTCCAGGGCCTTGGGGTCATCGCGCTCGGTATAGACCACCACGTTACGGCGGGTTTCGGCGAAACTGCCCTTGATCCGCAGCACGCGCTGGGCGTTGTCGGCGACGCTGGCATAGCTGTCGATCCGATCCTTGGACGTGCCAAGCGTCGTGATGGATTGACCGGCCAGGGCCAGCAAGAGGGCGATGACCAGACCGAAGCCCGCATATATACGGGTGGATACGCCGAGTGCGAACATTATCCCTACTCCTTTACAGCCATGCGCTGCATGACCCTGGGCGTGCCAAACCGCACGCCTCCCACAAGGGCAGAACTTAGGATATAGTCGTAATGAAGCAGGCGATAACCGAGGAAAGTACCTACGTGTCGTATCGCAACGCGATATTATCGCTATGGTTTTGCTGAATGTCCCTTTGGTCGTCCGGCGCCCGGCACTTTCAACACAACAAGCGCATTTAATATTTAAGGCCATGTCCATTGGGCATGGCCCGCCGGTAGCGACACGCCACCGGCGGGGTCTGAGACAACCTCTATTCCGCCGCCGGCTTGGCCCGCTCCGTCTGGGCCGGTTCGGTGTGATAGATCTCGGCGCCGTCCTTGACGAATTTCTCGCTCATCTGCTCCATGCCGGCTTCGGCGCTCGCGAAGTCGCGAACCTCCTGGCTGATCTTCATGGAACAGAATTTCGGCCCGCACATGGAGCAGAAATGGGCCAGCTTGGCGCCTTCGGCCGGCAGGTGCTGGTCGTGGAATTGCAGCGCCTTTTCCGGGTCCAGCGACAGGTTGAACTGATCCTTCCAGCGGAATTCGAAACGCGCCTTGGACAGGGCGTTGTCGCGCACCTGGGCGCCGGGATGGCCCTTGGCCAGATCGGCGGCATGGGCGGCCAGCTTGTAGGTGACCACGCCTTCGCGCACATCCTGCTTGTCGGGCAGGCCCAGATGCTCCTTCGGCGTCACGTAGCACAGCATGGCGGTGCCGAACCAGCCGATCATGGCGGCGCCGATGGCCGAGGTGATGTGGTCGTAGCCCGGCGCGATATCGGTAACCAGCGGCCCGAGGGTGTAGAACGGCGCCTCGCCGCACAGCTCGATCTGCTTTTCCACGTTCTTCTTGATCTTGTGCATGGGCACATGACCGGGGCCTTCGATGATCACCTGGCAATCATGGGCCCAGGCCTTGTGAGTCAATTCGCCCAGGGTCTCCAGCTCGCCGAACTGGGCGGCATCGTTGGCGTCGGCGATGGAGCCGGGACGCAGGCCGTCGCCCAGCGAGAAGCCCACATCGTAGGATTTCAGCAGCTCGCAGATCTCCTCGAAATGGGTATAGAGGAAATTCTCCTTGTGATGGGCCAGACACCACTTGGCCATGATCGAGCCGCCGCGCGACACGATGCCGGT
>JACQAD010000381.1 GCA_016195125.1 Magnetospirillum sp. | reverse complement strand
GTGAAGCTCACCCGATAGTCCGTGGAAATGCTGGACCGGGCCAGGCAATCTCTCGAAGGCGGCACCAAGAATGCGTTGAAATGGCGTCATGATCTCTCTCCCTCTCACAATTCGGGCCCTCTCACAATTCCGGCTTGAACACCATCAACCCGACGATGGCCACCATGGCGGCGAAGGCGGGCCAGCCCAGGGCGAACCAGATGCGGAAATAGCGGTGGTAGAGCGGCGGCAGCTCGGTGCCGGTGGCGACCGCCTCCTTGGCCATGCGGTGCATGCGGATTTGCAGCCACACCACCGGCAGCCAACAGGTTCCGGCCAGGGCATACAGCGCCAGCGACCAGACGATCCAGCCGGAGGTCAGGGGCCATCCCTGCACCAGCGCCAGCCAGATGCCGGTGACGGGCTGGATCACCACGGTGGGCGTGGTGAACATCCAATCGGCCACCACCACATTGCGGTTAGCCACACTGATGGCGCGCACATCTTTCGACAGGTTGCTGGCCATGCCGTGGAAGGCGGTTCCCAGTCCGGTGCCGAACAGCAGAATGGCGGACAGGATGTGGATCATCTTGAGAGTCGTAGGGTCCATGATTAGGCCTCCATGGCCATCATCGCCAGCGTCGCTGCGGCGATGGGAAGGTTCTTGAACAGGGGAGCGAAGGGATGCAGCCAGAATTCGGCGGGTAGCCCCAGTGCCAGCAGGGAGAAGGTGGCCATGGAGGCCAGCATGGCCATGCCAAGCACCACGGGCCGCCAGCCGATCAACAGCAGGATGCCGAGGCCGAGATCAAGGACGGCACCGCCATACAGCGCCAAATCGGCCGTCACGCCGTCCAGCCCGATACCCGTTAGCAGGCGATAGCTGTCCGCGACCGGATAGAGCCCGAACGACAGCAGGCCGGTGATCAGCCACAGCAGCCCCAGGCTCCAGCGCAGCAACGGCCTGACGAAGAACAGTCGTGCGGCCATGCCGTCGGCCTCGCAGGCTGGATGCCGGGCCAATGCCTCTTCCAGCCGACGCGGTGCCCGTCCCAGGACGGTGGTGAATGGCTTGGAATCGGCGGTATTGCCCGCCTTCAACATGGCGACGATGTCGCGGTTGAGGGGGCCATTCATCAGCCGCTCGCCCAGTGACGCAATCACACCAAGGAGGGCTTCGGGCACCGGCAGAAAGCTCCGGGACGGCAGCCCCAACCAAATGCGCAAGGCCATGGTCAACCCGTCGGTGGTCATGGGGGCTGGTCCGACCACATCGAGCGAGCCCGGCAACGCCCCTTTCGCCTCCACCAACCGCACCACCAGTTCGGCCAGGTCATCCACATGAACCGATTGCACCATCCAGATGCCGGGACCAATGCGCGGCGGCCAGGGCAGAGCGGCCAGAGCAGTCAACACGGTCGTGCTGGCACCACCACGGCCAATCACCACCGAGGGTCGCAGCACGCAGCACTCCAGCCCGGAGGCGGCTTTCAGCACGTCCTCGCCGAGACCCTTGGTTTGCTGGTACGGGGTTCCGCCCTCGGTGGACGCCCCCAACGCCGACAGATGGATCAGCCGCGACACCCCGGCAGCGAGACAGGCCTGCACCAGCCGTTGGGTTCCTTGCCCGTGGACGGCCGCCATGGTGTTGGAGCCATAGCCCCGAACCAAACCGGCGGCATTGATCACCACGTCATGGCCGGTGAGGCCGGCGGCCATAGCGGCCCCGCCGTCTCGGACCAGATCAAGACCGCTCCGCCCCAAAGCCGTCACGCTGTGACCGGCGGCGGTAAGAGCACCGACACAGTGCCGCCCGATGAAGCCGGTGCCGCCGATGATCAGAACCCGGGTCATGACGCGGGCTCGGTGCTTTCCGGCAAAGCCGGGATGGAATTGGAACGGCTGATGGACCGCCACACCGCACGCCCCATGACCAGCAGGGCGAAGATGATTCCGCCGCAAGCGAAAAAGACCGAACGCTGAAGGATGGCTCCGGCAGAGCCGGATGCGGCCACCGCATCCAGAAGTCCCGGCGTCGAGACCATCAGCAGCGGCGCCATCAGGGTCAGGACGCCGGAATAGACCGTCCAGAAGCGGGCCCGCTCGCGGCTGCCGCATATTTCGACAAGAACCACGAACAATGGCCGGATGATGACGGCAATGGCCGTCAGGGACAGGACCAGGGCGACCGCCCAAACCGATAACAGGATTTCCAGTGACATTTCAGACCTCCATGGCGCGTTGCGTCCGCCATGGAGAAGCGCAAGGGTCATGCCAAACACTGGAGAGCTTGGTTTCGGCGATCTTCCCCTATTCGCTGTTAATCGTAGTTATGAATTGCGCTAGATTACCTGCTAACAACGGATACACTCACCGCGATGGATTGGGGAAAATCATGAGATGTCGTGGCGCATTGGCAGGCCTCATTCTGATCGGCCTGACAGGTTGCAACCAAGAACCGCCGCAGGTATCGAAGCCGGCTCCGGCACAGCCCCCCGCGGCTACGCTCGCCCCGTCGTCGCCCGTAAATCGGGCAGGCTTCGCCGGTGCGCAAAACTGCGCGGTTCGCGTGGTGCAGGATGGCGCGCAAATTACCCCGTCCGTTGCGGGAGAGGGCGGCCCGTCCTCTTACCGTCTCAAGCCGGCTCCATTTCGGTTGGAAGTGACGTCCCCCACCTGTAAACCCGGATTCGCGCTGATGGCCGCCGAGACGGTCAAGGCCATCACCACCACGTCACGCGTATTCACCGGTGCGGGGTATGCCATGGCCGGGGATGAGACATCAGCTGTCAGCTTGACCACGGCAGCAGTCGCGCGCAATCCCAGAACCAGCCTGGACGAGGAAATCGCGATGCAAACTCGCGACGTAGCCTGGGGCCGCCTCGCGTATCAGGATGCCTGCACGCTTCTTGGGTACTGCCCCCAGCCGGTCAAGGCCTATCGGAGCGCCTGGCCCTTCCTGGCCCCTAAGACCCAAGCCGACCAGGGCTTTGCGGAATTCAGTCAATTTGATCAAAAGCAGCCGATGACTGCGGCGGCGGGACGAGAAATCCATGCCGTCGTCTACATGGTTGAAACCGTCTACCTGAAGGACCGAAACCCGCAATTCTTCATTCTCAAGCCTCATGTCCTGCGCCTCATGTTCGACAGGCAATGACGGCAACCTCATGAACGAGGCGTTGCCGATCCTCGTCGCACTGGCCTTCACCGCCATCGGAGGAGCGGTTCTCGCGCATTTGTTGTGGCGCCGTGGCCACGCCGCGCCGGGAGCCCGTCCGCTGGCAGCCTTCATTCTGCTGGTCGGACTCTGGTCGGTCGGATTGCTGATCCCCAATCGGCTGGGCGGGGCGCTGATGTCCCTGGCACCGCTGGGAGGCGCGGTCTTCGTTCACTTCGCCGCTCGCCTCTCGGGACGATGTGATTGCGGGGGCGGATGCCTGATCCGGTGGGCCTATGTCGTCGGCGCAACCGCCATGCTGGCGGCGCTGGCCAATGGTGCCGGGCGTTTCATCCCCTGGCCGGGGATCGGCATGCTGTTCCGCTATGACGGCGCGGGATTGATGGCCGGGTTCGTCACCATCGGCCTGGCCGGGTTCGGGCATGCTCTGCTGTTTGATACGTGGCGCAAGGCCGAGGGCGTGCATCGTCGGCAAGTGACACTGGTTCTGACGTCATCGGCGCTCGGCCTGGTGTCCGTCAGCGGGCTGGGCTTTCCGCTGATCGGCATCCATATCCCTCCTTGGCCCCTGCTGGCGCAGCCTGCCTACATTGTGGTCCTGGCCTATGCCGTGCTGCGCTACCGGCTGATGGCGGTCAATGGCTGGGCCGTGCGGGCCGTGGGATGGGGCCTGTTGATCGGGCTGGCGGGTATGGTATCGGCCACCTCCGCCGGTCTTGTCGCCGAACAGGCCGGTGCTCCCTTCGCCTGGACCGCGCTGGCCTTGCTGGCTGGCCTCGGTTTGGCCGCTCCGGTGCGGCGGCTGGCGGATCGCATCATCTATCCCGGCGGCGAGGTGAGCGCGGCCGATCTGGCCCATTGGCGTCAAGACTTGGCCGAGGCCGATGATGATGGCGACCTGACGGCCAGGGCCGAGCGCCTGTTGACCCAACGCCTGGGCGGCGTGCCGCTCAGCGAGCTTGACCAAGCCCCGCCGGGACCGCGCCGTGTGGCCGAGGTAATGGCGGAGGTGGTGGCCCAGGCCAAGGCCGATCTGTCCCGTCGTCGTACTTTCGCCGAGCGCCAGCGTCTGGCCGAGTTGGGGGCGCTGGCCGCCACCATCGCCCATGACATCCGCAATCCCATGAACATCATCGCCATGGCGGTGGCCGATGCCGAGCCGGGAACCAAGGGGGAGGTCAAGACCCAACTGGCGCGCATGGAAGCCCTGGTGCGCGACCTGCTCGACTATGCCAAACCGTGGCGGATCGAGACGTTGGAGATTGACCTTGTCGCCGCCATCGCCGAAGCCGACAGGACGGTGGAGCTTGATATCCCGCCGGAACTGACCGTGACCGCCAATCCCAGTCGCCTGCGCCAAGCCCTGGTCAACCTGCTGGACAATGCCAAAGCGGCGGGCGGCCGGGTGCTGGTGATGGCGGAGCGGCAACCCGACGCGGTCATGATCCATGTCTGCGACGATGGCCCCGGCATCCCCGACGACATCCGCGCCTCGTTGTTCCAGCCCTTTATCTCGCGCAGTCCCGGCGGCACCGGCCTGGGTCTTGCCGTCGTCGCCAAGGTAATGGCGGCCCATGGCGGCTCGGTGACCCTGAGCGAGCGCCCCGGCTGGTCGACCTGCTTTACCTTGAGGT
>JACQAD010000364.1 GCA_016195125.1 Magnetospirillum sp. | reverse complement strand
GCCCCGGTCCTCGACCGCAACCTTGCCCTGGAAGTGGTGCGCGTCACCGAGGCCAGCGCCCTGGCCGCCGCCCACCAGACCGGACGCGGCGACGAGAAGGCCGCCGATCAGGCCGCCTGCAACGCCATGCAAAGCGCGCTCAATGGCCTGACCATGGAAGGCGTCATCGTCAATGGCGAGGGTGACGATTCCACCCAGCCGCTGCATACCGGCGAGAAGGTGGGCAACGGCAAGGCCGGACCCAAGGTCGATATCGTGCTGACCGCCCTGGAGGGGCGTTCCATCTGCGCGCGCGGCGCCCACAATGCGCTGTCGGTGGTGGCCATGACCGAGGAAGGCGCCTTTCTCAAGGTGCCGCAGCATTCCTACATGGAAAAGATCGTGGTCGGCGCCGGCCTGCCCGCCGGCCTGATCGACCTGGATGCCACCCCCGAGGAGAACCTGGCCCGCATCGCCGAGGCCAAGGGCAGCGCCATCTCGGACCTGACCATCAGCATCCTCGACCGCCCCCGCCATGCCGATCTGATCGAGCGCCTGTACGCCGCCGGCGCCCGGGTCATGCTGTTCGACGATGGCGACGTCTCGGGCGCCCTGGCCGCCGGCCTGCCCGATTCGGGCGTCGATGCCTATATGGGCTCGGGCGGCGCCGCCCAGGGGGTGCTGGCCGCCGCCGGGCTGAAATGCCTGGGAGCCCAGATGCAGTGCCGCCTGCTGATCCGCTCCGATTCCGATCAGGCCGCGGCGCGGCGGGTCGGCATGGACGATCCCAGGCGCAAGTGGAACATCGCCGACATGGTGAGGAGCGAAGTCATGTTCGCCGCCACCGGCATCACCGACGGCCACGTGCTGCAAGGCGCCCGCCTGCTGCCCGGCAACCGCGCGGTCAGCCATTCCCTGGTGATGCGCTCCATCAGCGGCACCATCCGCTATCTTTCCGTCCAGCACGATCTGAACCGGAGCCTCTTGCCCTTATGACCACCGCCTTCCTCGGGGTCGAACGTTCGCTGTCCGGTCGGCGCTGGCAGACGCGCCCCGGTGACGAGCGTCAGGCCCTGGCCCTGGCCCAGCGCCTGGGCCTGCCGGAAGTGGTGGGGCGGGTACTGGCCTCGCGCGGGATCGGCCTGGACGAGGCCGAAAGCTTCCTCAATCCGACCTTGCGCGACCTGCTGCCCGATCCCGGCCACCTCAAGGGCATGGATCAGGCGGTATCCCGGCTGGTCAAGGCCGTCACCGGCGGCGAGACCATCGGCGTCTTCGGCGATTACGACGTGGACGGCGCCACGTCCTCGGCCCTGCTCCGAAATTTCCTGCATGCCGCCGGGGCCAGGGTGCGCGTCTACATCCCCGACCGCATCAAGGAGGGCTACGGTCCCAACGCCCCGGCCCTGCTGCGCCTCAAGGCCGAGGGTATCGGCGTGGTGGTGACGGTGGATTGCGGCACCACCGCCTTCGACGCCCTGGCCGCCGCCGCCGAGGGCGGCCTGGATATGATCGTAGTCGACCACCATGTGGGCGAGGCCGCCCTGCCCGCCGCCCTGGCGGTGATCAATCCCAACCGCCTGGACGAGGACAGCCCCCACGGCCATCTGGCCGCCGTGGGGGTGGCCTTCCTGCTGGCGGTGGGGCTCAATCGCGGCCTCAAGCAGGCGGGCTGGTTCAAGGACCGCCCCGCCCCGGATCTGATGCGCTGGCTTGATCTGGTGGCGCTGGGCACCGTCTGCGACGTGGTGCCCCTGGTGGGCGTCAACCGTGCCCTGGTGGTCCAGGGACTGAAGGTGATGGCACGCCGCGCCAATGTGGGCCTGGCCGCCCTGTCCGACGTGGCCGGCATCAAGGAACGCCCGGATTCCTATCATCTCGGCTATGTGCTGGGACCGCGCGTCAATGCCGGAGGAAGGGTGGGTGAGGCCGAGCTGGGCACGCGCCTGCTCTCCACCGACGATATTGACGAGGCCGCAATCCTCGCCCGGCAACTGGACGGCTACAACAAGGATCGCCAGGAGATCGAGGCCGTCGTGCTACTCGACGCCATCGAGCAGGTGGAAACCCGCCCCGATGACGGCCGCCCGCTGCTGATCGCCGCTGGCGACAACTGGCATCCCGGCGTCATCGGCATCGTCGCCGGCCGCCTCAAGGAGCGCTATGGCCGCGTTGCCTGTGTGGTGGCGCTGGACGGCGATGAGGGCAAGGGCTCGGGCCGCTCGGTCCCCGGCCTCGATCTGGGCGCGGCAATCATCGCGGCGCGTCAGGCGGGGTTGCTGAAGGCCGGGGGCGGTCATGCCATGGCGGCGGGCTTCACCGTCGCCCGCGACAAGCTGGGGGCGCTGGGCGACTTCCTGGCCGAGCGGCTGCAGGCCCAGCTGGATGGCGAGCTGGTGCCGCTGCTGGAACTGGACGGCGCCCTGGACGCCGGAGCAGCGGGAACCGAGCTGGTGGAGACCCTGGCCCAGATCGGCCCCTTTGGCTCGGGCAATCCCGAACCCCGCTTCGCCATCACCGCGGCGCGGATCGTCAAAGCCGATGTGGTGGGCTCGGGCCATGTGCGCCTGATCGTCACCGGCGCCGGCGGCAAGCGCCTGAAAGCCATCGCTTTCCGCGCCGCCGACAGCGAGATGGGCCACGCCCTGCTATCGGCGGCGGGAGCCGCTTTCCATCTGGCCGGGACGCTCCGGGTCGACACCTGGCAGGGCTCTTCTTCCGTCCAATTGATCATTGATGACGCCGCCCCGGCCTATTGATCAAAAAATCCGTGATTGCGGCTTGATTTTCCCCGCCAAGGCGGCTATCAAGTCGCCCTCGCGCCTCGACGTCCCCATCGTCTAGAGGCCTAGGACACCGCCCTTTCACGGCGGCGACGCGGGTTCGAATCCCGCTGGGGACGCCAACTTCCGTACAAGGCGAATAGCCTTGAACGCAGAGCAATAAGCCTCTGGGTCGCGAGACGTTCCCTGATGGTATCCGGCGCGATCAGGAGAGGGCGACCACCGCCTTCCCACACCCACTTTGCTCAAGCGTCCGTCAGACCGGCTTCAGAGCAGATCTGACCGCGGCCGTGGTATTGGCGCCTGCTCAGCGCGCGTCATGATCAGCGGCGGGCCTTGCCCCCAGGAGACCCGACCTGGCCGGATCAGGTGGCATTGGATTCCATCAACATCACCGAGATGCCCTTTTTCTTGAAAGCGGCAAGGAGTTCCTCCATGGGCAAGGCCATCTTCTCGTCACGCTGGGTATCGGGCGGCAAGCGCACGGGAATGCCGTGATCGCCGAGAAGCTTGGCGAAGGCGGCTTCCAAGGTCGTCTTGCCCGAATGCTCGGGGGCAGAAAAAGTGACGATGACCGTGTGATTGAGCATCAGGCGTTCACTCCATTGCGTTCCTGCTTCGCGTCGGCGATTGGCGCCGATTGCGCGCCCTTCCCCAAGAGGAAGGCTGTTTGTTGAAAATTCTAGCAATTATCCGGGATCGATAAAGCTTGTTGTCGATTTTCATGGAGTGCATCCGCAAGCTTCCGTCCCCGGACGAGGAACGCCTCCTTGCATTCTTGTGCTCGGCGCCGATCGTCTTGGCCGATGCACACGCCAGGTCCACCGGAGGCACGGCCCCACCCATCTCCCAGGCGGGGCCGCGTCCGTGACTTACCCCAAGGCGGCCCAGGGAATGATGATGTTGGCGGCCAGACAGCACAAGCCAACCACCAGGAACATGGCGCGATCCAGTACGTAGGACAACGCCTTGTCCTCCTTCTTGACGAAGATGAAGTTGGACAACAGGGCCAGGGCGATGGTCAGGAAGATGGTGCCCAGGCCGAACGCCGCCACGTAATCGACCAGCCCGAACGAGCCCGAGGGCGGCAAGATGGAATTGGCGACATAGGAATTGGCCACGGCGCCGAAATAGGCGGCGGTGGGCAACGAGAAGCGCGGCCCCACATCCGACGGCTTGACGAAGAAGTTGGATAGGGCGAGGGCCAGGGCGGCGAACAGCGACAGGAAAATCTTGCCGTAAACCCCCATATTGGCCCGGGCGATATCGATGCCGACGATGTACTGGGTGTAGGTCTTCTTGTCGTTGGCGGCCAGGCGGGGGTCGCCATAGGACGAGCGGTAGGTGTGGGGCTTCACCGTCGTACCGTGGCCGGTGACTTTGTAGCCGGGGATTGCGACCCGCGAACTGACATTGGAGGTCTTGTCGGCCACAAAGCGCAGTTTGGTTCCGTCGCGGGCGCCGTCCTCGAGATAGATGTTCAGCATGTGGCTCTCGATCGGCACGCGCGACGTGTCAAAGAACTTCAGGAACTTCGCCGATATCCGGAACTTCTGGTAATGGGTGTCGTTGTCGCCGTGATATTCCTCGAGCAGATCCTTCTTGATGATATTGCCATCGACCACCACCAGCTTGCCGCCGGGATCGAGAGTCTTGGGACCGGTCCAGTTGAACCAGACGTAGAAGTTGGCGCTCCAGTTCGAGTCGCGAATGGACAGGCTGTCGATATTGTCCACATAAGTGCCGACGGTGACGTTGATGTAGTTGCCCTCGGCCGGCAGGGGGTCGGGCGGCGTGTGCTTCTTTTCCACTCCAGACGGATTCATGCGGGCGGCATGATTCAGGTTGGCCTGTTCCTTATTCTCGAACAGCACCGATGCGCTGATGGCGATGCAGATGGCGTAGATAAGAGCGATGACCGCCGCCATATTGACGACAAACCGCTTGCGCGGAGCATCCAACTCCATCCATGGCTTCAACAGCATTCTTCTCTCCTCGGGCTTTATCCGCCAGACCGGCAGCCTACCTCGTCGTATCAAATGGATAGGAAGAAAGATAGACAGCCTATAAGGAAGTTCTCAACCCCGTTCACGGGGCAGGCCCCGAGATTGCGACACAAAGTCCCCACCAGCCCTCTCCCTGCCCAAGGGTCAGCGGATTCGGTAATGGGCGTGACACATGGCGCAGGCGGCCTGGACGTCGGCGACCGCGCCGGCAACCTTTCTCATGCGGTAATAGCTGTGCTCGGCGGCGGCCCTGCGGGCGGTGACGGCCAGACGCTTGCCGGCCTCCTTCAGGGATGACCGGCCATCCAGCATGGCGGAAGGCAGATAGGCCAGCATGTCCTGCTCCGTTTCCGGGTCCATGGGGCCGATGGGCAATTGAGTCTCGGCCAGACGGGCGGCGGACTCGAAATGCTCGTTGGCGATGTAGGAGAGGATGGAGGCGAAGGCGCTCATATGGTCGTGCATGCCCTGCAACAGCCGATGCTGCGCCTCCTCGGGCATGGCGACCATCTCGCGCCGGTCCTCGGCCCCGGCCGGCGACAGCAGAAGCAGCAGCAACGCCGCAGATGACGAGAGCAAGCGGAGTCTCATGAGGGCCTCCCGCGACCGTTACCAAGGACCAGCATAGCTCAACCGGCAGGCGGGGAGAAGGCCGCTAGTGCAGTGATTTTGCGGGCGGATTCGCTAGGCCTTCTTGGCGGCGAGCATCCAGGCTTCCAGGCCGGCGGCGGGCATGGGCTGGGCATAGCGGAAGCCCTGGACCTTGATGCAGCCGGCGTCGCGCAGATGGGTTTCCTCGCCCTCGGTCTCGACGCCTTCGGCGACGATGGACATATCCAGGGCGTCGGCCAGCCCCAGGATGGCCGAGACGATGGCGGCGTTATCGCTCTGATTATTGACGTCGCGCACGAAGGAACGGTCGACCTTGATGGTGCTGAGCGGCAGGCGCTTCAGATAGGACAGGCTGGAATAGCCGGTGCCGAAATCGTCCACCGAGACCTGGATACCCAACTCGCGCAGCCGGTTCAGCTGTTCGATGGCGCGATCGGGCTCGGCCATGACCGTGGTCTCGGTCAGTTCGATCTCCAGCTGCGACGGATCGACCTCGTATTGGCGCAGCAGGTCGGCGATGCATTCCACCAGGGCATGGTTGAGGAATTGCCGCCCCGAAACGTTGACCGCCACCTTGAGACCCGGCAGACCGTCATCGCGCCACCGGGCCAGCTGGCGGCAGGCTTCTTCCATCACCCACCAGCCGATCATGGAGATGAGGTTGCTCTCCTCGGCCACGGGAATGAACACCGCCGGAGACACCAGGCCACGCTCGGGACAATTCCAGCGGATCAGAGCCTCCACCCCGGTCATCAGGCCGGTCTGCAGGTCGATCTGAGGCTGATAGAAGAGCTGGAACTCGTTGCGGACCAGGGCGCGGCGCAGCGCTTCTTCCAGCTTGAGACGATCCAGCGCCTCGTCATTCATGTGGGAATCATAGAAACAGAAGGTGTTGCGCCCCTTCTGCTTGGCCCGGTACATGGCGGTGTCGGCGTCCTTCATCAAGGTGGTGAAGTTGTCACCATCCTCGGGATACAGGGCGATGCCGATGCTGGCG
>JACQAD010000363.1 GCA_016195125.1 Magnetospirillum sp. | reverse complement strand
GCGCCCGCCGGCGAAAACCACGATCAGGGCGATGGCGAACAGGAAGCCGGGCACCGCATAGCCGATGATGATCGCCCAGGACGAGGCGATATCCAGGCGCGAGCCGTCCCGGGTCGCCTTGATGATGCCCAGCGGGATGGAGACCAGATAGATGATCAGCGTGCTCCACAATCCCAGGGAGATGGAGGTGGGCATCTTCTCGACCACCAGCCCCACCACCGAGACGTCGCGGTAGAAGCTCTTGCCGAAGTCGAAGCGGGCATATTGCTTGAGCATCAGCCAGAAGCGTTCATGGGCGGGCTTGTCGAAGCCGAACTGGCGCTCGATCTCCTTGATGAAATCGGGCGGCAGGCCCTGGGCGCCGCGATAGGCGCCCTGATTGCCCTGGCTTCCCTGGGCGCGGGCGGCGCGCGGCGCGGCGCTTTCTCCGCTGCCGGCGCCGGAGACGCGGGCGGCGGCGTCCACGGCACTGCCCTGGACCTTGGCGATCATCAGCTCCACCGGGCCGCCGGGGGCGAATTGCACCACGGTGAAGTTGATCAGCATGATTCCGAACAGGGTGACGGGGATCAGCAGCAATCGGCGGATGGTATAGGCGATCATGGCCTCACCCACCACGTCATCAATTGCACGCCGCTGCTCGGCACCCCATCGGGGCGGCCGAATTTGTCCCACCAGACCAGCCGGTCCAGGCCCAGATGCCAGTGGGGAATGACATAGTGGTTCCACAGCAGCACCCGGTCCAAGGCGCGGGTGCGGGCCACCAGGGACTCGCGGTCGGGGGCGGCGATCACTTGATCTACCAGGGCATCCACCGCCTTGTTCTTGATGCCGGCCAGATTCTGGCCGCCCACCTCGTCGGCGCTTTCGCTGCCCCAGAAGCCTGATTGCTCGTTGCCCGGCGATTGGGACTGGCCCCAGACATGGACCACCATGTCAAAATCGTAGTGATCCAGGCGGTTCTTGTACTGGGCGGTGTCGACGGTACGCACGCTGGCCTCGATGCCGAGGCGGGCCAGATTGCGGGCGAAGGGCAGGGTGATGCGCTCCCAGGTGGGCTGGACCAGCAGGATCTCGAAGGCGAAGGGCTGGCCGTCCTTGGTCAGCTTTCCCTCCACCACCTTCCAGCCCGCCTCTTCCAGCAGGGCCATGGCCCGGCGCAGATTGGGACGGATATTGCCGTCGCCCTCGGTGGCGGGCGGGGCATAGGGTGTGGTGAAGACCTCGGACGGGATCTGGGCGCGCAAGGGCTCCAGCACCTTCAGCTCCTGGGCCGACGGCAGGCCGGACGACGCCAGTTCGGAATTGGCGAAGAACGAGCCGGTGCGCTTGTACTGGCCGTAGAACAGGGTCTTGTTGGTCCACTCGAAATCGAAGGCGTAGGAAAGGGCCCGGCGCACCCTGGCATCGGTGAACAGCTCGCGGCGCAGGTTGAAGGCGAAGGCCTGCATGCCGGCCGGGCGCTGATTGGCGAAGGCCTGCTTCTTGCCGCGGCCATCTTTCAGAGCGGTCCAATCCTCATAGGCGGTGGCCCATTTCTTGGCCTCGTTCTCCAGGCGCCAATCGTACTCGCCACCCTTGAAGGCCTCCAGCGCCACGGTGGTATCGCGGTAGGTATCGTAGCGGATGCGATCGAAATTATTCTCGCCCTTGCGCACGGGCAGATCGGCGCCCCAGTAATCCTTGACCCGCTCATAGGTGATGGAGCGCTGGGTCTCGAACCTGGCGACCTTGTAGGGGCCGCTGCCCAGGGGCGGCTCCAGGGTGGTGGCGCCGAAATCGCGGCCCTGCCAGTAATGCTTGGGCAGGATCGGCAACTGGCCGACGATCAGCGGCAGTTCGCGGTTGTCGCCGGGCTTGAAGGTAAAGCGCACCCGGCGCTCGGCCAGCTTCTCCACCTTGTCCACGGCGGCGTAATAGAAGCGGTAGCGGGGATGGCCCTTGGCTTTCAGGATCTGGAACGAGAACACCACGTCGTCGGCGGTGATGGGCTTGCCGTCATGCCAGCGCGCCTTGGGGCGCAGCGTATAGATCACCCAGGAGCGGTCGGCGGGAACCTCGACACTTTCGGCGATCAGCCCGTATTGGGAAAAGGCCTCGTCCGCCGAGGAGACCATCAGGGTCTCGAACGGCAGGTCCGAGCCGGCGGGCGGGTCACCCTTGACGATGAAGGGATTGAGATTGTCCCAGCCGCCGATCTCGGCCAGCCGGATCTCGCCGCCCTTGGGGGCGTCGGCATTGACGTAGTCGAAATGCTGGAAGCCGGACGGATATTTGGGCGCGCCATGCATGGCCAGCCCATGCACCGGCGCCACCGTCTCGGCCAGAGCGGCGGGGCTGACGAGGAAAAGCAGAACGGCAAGGACGGCGCGCATGGGCGGCAGTGTGCGGCCAAGCGGGGCTGGGGGCAAGGCTACTTCCGCACGAACGGCGGTACCCGGCCGAGCAGGGCTTCCAGCATGACCAGTTCCTCGTCGGCGTGGTTGACGACCATGAAGGGCTGCATGACCAGACCGGCCCGGCCGGCGACGATGCGGCGCGGGGCGTCATGGTGATGGGTGTGGACCTCCTCGGATTGCTCCGGCACGCCCTGGGGCGCCATCACCGCATGACCATAGCAGACGCAGACATTGGTGGCGCCGGGTTCGGCCTCCAGATAGGCGGCGGTGCCCCGGATGCCGACGTTGAGCTGAGGAGTCTTGAGGGTGATCTGTTTGGGTCCGAAGACCGACAGAACACGGCCGCTCTCCAGGCTTAACTCCCGCTGGGGGCGGCTCGTCCCCACGGAATCGCGGATGGTGACCTTGCTGGCGGAGCGCAGCAGGAAGGCGTCATCGCCCAGGGTGAAGACCGCTTCGCCGTCCTGGCCGGTGGTGACGGTGTCGCCGGCGACGACCACGCTGCCCGCCTCGGCGGGCTTTTCATTGATGAGAACCCCGCCTTTGCTCCGATGCAGGCTGCCGCCGCCCGGCCCCTGCATGGCGGTGGCGGAACGGAACGGCGCCCAGGCGGCACCGGCCGCCAGGGCCAGCAGAAAGCGGCGTCGATGCGGATTGACCTCGCGGCAGGTGCACATGGGCTTGTCCCCGTGAATTTGGCGGAATTGTATCGGGGTTGCCTCGTTTGCTGGTGGGGCAATGGCCTCAGAAGTCAGTGTAGGCGCATCGAGCCATTCTCTCGACCGCTTGTGGCTGCTTCGTAGACATCGACAAGTTGGGCAGCCAGCAAATCGCCGAGGAATTTTTCTAGACCAGATACATCGATGTTCCCAGCCTTGAATGCCGTATCAGCGGACTCGAGGAGCTTATAGTAAGGCCTCTTGTTCTCAGCAATTTGTGCGGGAATAGTCCTCGTTCCCGGCAACTTGTACCCCAGCTTCATGCAAAGGACCAGATACGAGATTGCTCTGGATGTCCGTCCGTTGCCGTCGCTGAACGGATGTATCCAGTTAAGTTTCCACATTACGTAAGCGGAAAGGTGAAGTGCGGTCTTGTCTTCCCAATTCTCATTCACGTATTCGCACATATCCTCAACAAGCTCTGGAACCAAATGCGCCCCGTGGGGCTGATGCTCGCTCCCAACGATATCGACATTGCCGGGGCGGAAGTTGCCAGCATGAGAATTCAGGCCATCCAAGGCGGCCCGATGAAGGCTCAATATCATGGACGGGCGCAATTTGAAGGGCCGCTCGGGCTCCAGGCATGCATCGATCATCTGGCATACGACATCGAACTGGCGGAGAGCGTTGCGGGCTTCTAGCTGCGCAAGTTCATCGGGGTCGGTTACGACCTTCGCACCTTCCGCCCGGCTATGCCGCTCTTCGGAATCTTCATCGTGCATGACGATTCAGAATCTCCGCCTGCTCGTCGATGGTTTGACGAGTGATACGTTCATTCTCAATCTTTGAATTGCCGTAGGCAAAACTGCGCCTCTGCTCTTCTTGATCTTCAGGCGACATTTGGACGCCGCGCGCAGCGTTGATCAAGATTTGCAAATCGTCTGGCATGTCTCACTCCTCGTCGTGACAGGACTTCACGTCGGCTCAAGACGGCTGATTCTAGCTCCGGCACTCTCTGACTGCAATGGAGATCAGTCAGAGAGTGTGTATCCCCTACTTGGGTATACGGGAGCAGGATTCTAACGATAGAAATCCATATTTTTTATTAATACCGATAGGTCTCGGGCTTGAAGGGGCCTTCGACGGCGACGCCGATATAATCGGACTGCTTCTGGTTCAGCTTGGTCAGCGTGGCGCCCAGCTTGGCCAGGTGCAGGGTGGCGACCTTCTCGTCCAGGGTCTTGGGCAGGACGTAGACCTTCTTCTCGTACTTGCCGGGATTGGTGAAGATCTCGATCTGGGCCATCACCTGGTTGGTGAACGAGGCGCTCATCACAAAGCTCGGATGGCCGGTCGCGCAGCCGAGATTGACCAGCCGTCGCTTGGCCAGCACGATCAGCCGCTTGCCG
>JACQAD010000377.1 GCA_016195125.1 Magnetospirillum sp. | reverse complement strand
TCACCGTGGCCGAGGTTCTGGGTATGGCTGCCCATCTGGAGGGCAAGGGAGTCACCTCCCTGGACCAGACCGGCCTGGCTCAGAAGAACGGCGCGGTCATGAGCCATGTGCGCATCTGCGACGATCCGTCGCGCCTGCACGCCGTACGCATCGCCGCCGGTCAGGCCCGGCTGCTGCTGGCCTGCGACATGGTGACGGCGGCAGGGTTCGATATCCTGGCCAAGCTCAAGCCCGGCAAATCCTTCGCCGTGGTCAACCAGCATGAATCCATGCCGGCCACCTTCACCCACGCTCCCGACCTGGATTTCCCCGGCCGCGGCATTGAGGACACCATTTCAGAGCAGGTGGGCGGGTCCGCCGAGTTCATCGAGGCCACCAGACTGGCCACCACCTTGCTGGGCGATGCCCTGGCCACCAACATGTTCCTGGTGGGCTATGCCTGGCAAAGGGGCCACATCCCGCTGTCCCAAGCCTCCATTCTTCGCGCCGTAGAGCTGAACGGCGCCATGGTCGAGTTCAACACCAAGGCATTCCAGTGGGGCCGCATCGCCGCTCATGATCCGGCGGAAGTGATCCGACTGACCGCCCCTCCTCAAGGCCGCGCCGATCATCGCCGCCTGTCAACCGACCTTGACGAACTGATCGGCCGCCGGGTCGCTCACCTGAGTGCCTACCAGAACGGCGCCTGGGCCGAGCGTTACCTGAGCGTGATCACCCAGGTTCGCGAGGCCGAACGGCGGGTGATGCCAGGGGCCGAGGCCCTGACCGAGGCCGTGGCAAGATCGCTGTCCAAGCTGATGAGTTACAAGGATGAATACGAAGTCGCCCGGCTGTATTCCGATGGCGGCTTCCAGGCCTCCCTGGCTGAACAATTCGAAGATTGGCAACGCCTGGAAGTGCATCTGGCTCCACCGCTGCTGGGCGGCAGCAAGCGTCGGTTCGGTCCCTGGCTGCTACGCCTGATGCCGTTGCTGGCCCGGCTCAAAGGGCTGCGGGGCACCGCGTTCGATCTCTTCGGCCATACGGCGGAGCGAAAGCTGGAACGAGATCTGATCATTCGCTTTGAAGGCGTGATCCGCACCCTGCTCTCCGGCCTGCGCGCCGACAATCATGCCCTGGCGGTGGAGATTGCCACCGCACCTCGACAGATCAGAGGGTTTGGCCGGATCAAGCTCGAGGCCGCAGCCGTGGTTGACAAGCGCATGGCCGAGCTGATGGCCGAGTATGACCGCCATTCCCGGCAAAAGGAGGCGGCGGAATAGGGTGAGCGGTTGATTAGTCTTGATTCATCGGTCAGGCCGGGTTTGACTTTGCCTGCATCAACCGATGGATTCCCATGGCCGAAATCGAAGACCTGGAACTGGAATTCGCCGACCTGTCGGAGCATGCGGCCATTATCGAGGCCCTGTGGCAGGAGGCCAGTCTGGCGCGCCGCTACGGCGACCTTGATCCGGCTCTGGACGCCTATTGCCGCATCCTTGAAATGGATAACGGCCACGCCGAGGCCATGCTGGCGGCGGCGGAGGTCTGCCGGCTGTCCGGCCACTCCCACGACGCCCTCCAATTCTGCGTCGATCTCCTGGAGTTGGAGCCCCGCCATATCGGCGGCCGCCTGGAGATGGCCGAGAATCTGCGGCTGCTCGGCCAGGCCGACGACGCCCATGCCATCCACGACCTGCTGCTGCTGGAGCGCCCAGATTCCCCCCATAGCTGGTGCGGATTGGCCCGGTTGCTGGCGGACGAAGGCAAGCAATCCGGCGCCGAAGCCTGCCTTCGCCGGGCCCTGGCCCTTGACCCCGCCCATGCCCCCGCCTGGGCCGCTCTCGGCCGTGGCCTGTTATCCGAAAGCCGAGTGGAAGAGGCCCTGGACGCCCTGCACGCCACCCTCATCCTGGAACCGGAATGCACCGCCCATCATGTCGCCATGACCGAGGCTCTCATTGCCCTGGGACGCTATGACGAGGCCCGGCCTCACCTGGATCGCGCCCTGGCCCTCGACGATGAGGACGTCCATGCCCGTCTGGCCCAAGCCCATCTGCTGGCCCTGGACGGCCACCTGACCCAAGCCTTCCATGAAGCCCAGTGCCGTTGGCACCTTCCCGGTCGGGGGCGGCCGCTTCTGCCCGGCTGTCCCTGGGACGGAGAAGATTTGGAGGCAAGCACATTGCTGCTCCATGCCGAGGGCAATCTCGGCGACACCATCCGCATGGCCCGCTTTCTGCCCATTCTGGCGGAGCGGGGCGCCCGGCTGGTGGTCATGGCGCCGCTTGCCCTGAAGACTGTGCTGGCCAACCTGCCGGGGGTCGAGGCGGTCCTGCCCGACGACGCCCCCCCGCCCGAGGATCTGGAAGCGGATTACGTGGCGCCGCTCATGGATCTGCCCGGCCTGCTGGGGGTCGAATTGACCTCCATTCCCAATGCGTCCTATCTGGTGCCGCCGCCCGAACGCATCCGCACTATTCGCGTTCCGGCTCATACCCAGGTCAAGGTTGGTTTGGCCTGGGTGAGCGATACCGCCGCCGGGGATGTCCCCCTGGATCGCTTGCTGAGACTGTCTTGCATCCCCGGCATCCTGCTGTTCAGTCTGCAGACCGGCCCGCGCGCCGCCGAGGCGCCCGCCCTGGCGGAACCCAGCCTGATCACCGATCTTTCCCCCACCATCGCCGATTTCGCCGATCTGGCCGGGCGGATCGCCGAGATGGACGTGGTCATCACCGCCGATTGCGCCACCGCCCATCTGGCCGCCGCCCTGGGCAAGCCGGTCTGGCTGATGCTGGCCCACGCCGCCGCCGCCCTGTGGCTGCGCGATCGCACCGATTCTCCCTGGTACCAGGACATGGTGCTGCTGCGTCAGGCCGTGCCCGGAAACTGGAATACGGTGATGGAGACGGTCACCTCGCGGCTGGTAAGGCTGCGCGACCAGATGGCGGAACGCGAT
>JACQAD010000376.1 GCA_016195125.1 Magnetospirillum sp. | reverse complement strand
GGGGTTGTCGGACTTGCGGCTGATCTTGTCGACCTCGTCGATATAGACGATGCCGCGCTGGACACGCTCCACATTGTATTCAGCCGATTGCAGCAGCTTGAGGATGATGTTCTCCACATCCTCGCCCACATAGCCGGCTTCGGTCAGCGTGGTGGCGTCGGCCATGGTGAAGGGCACGTCGAGGATGCGGGCCAGGGTCTGGGCCAGCAGGGTCTTGCCGCAGCCGGTGGGGCCGATCAGCAGGATATTGGATTTGGCGAGCTCGACCTCGTTGCTCTTGGCGCCGTGCTGCAGCCGCTTGTAGTGATTGTGGACGGCGACCGACAGCACCTTCTTGGCATGGCCCTGGCCGATGACATAGTCATCAAGCACGGCGCAGATGTCCTTTGGGGTCGGCACGCCATCACGCGAACGGACCAAGGTGGTCTTGTGCTCTTCGCGGATGATGTCCATGCACAGCTCGACGCATTCATCACAGATGAACACGGTCGGCCCGGCGATGAGCTTCCTCACCTCGTGCTGGCTCTTTCCGCAGAACGAGCAGTACAGAGTGTTCTTGGAATCGCCGCTAGTGGACTTGGTCATCGAAACTCCATTGAATCAGGGCGGCCGCACCCGCGAAATCATGTTAGACACAGCCGCTTGCGCCAGACAACGGTAATTCTGTCTTGTGGCGCATACGCGAACGGCCGGACCTGCCCCATTCAGGGCCGGCCCGGCCGCTTGATCGGATCAGCATCAGGACGCGGAATCGTCCTCGAGCGCGGGGCGCTTGTTCACCACCTCGTCGATCAGGCCGAACTCCTTGGCCTCGTCGGCGGTCATGAACTTGTCGCGCTCCATCACCTTCTCGATCACTTCCAGCGGCTGGCCGGTGTGTTCGACGTAGATGTTGTTGAGCCGCGCCCGCAATGCAAGGATCTCGCGCGCCTGGATTTCAATATCCGTGGCCTGGCCCTGGGCACCGCCCGAGGGCTGGTGGACCATGATGCGGGAATTGGGCAGCGAGAAGCGCTTGCCCTTTTCGCCGGCGGTCATCAGCAGCGAGCCCATGGAGGCGGCCTGACCGATGCAGACGGTGGACACCTTGGGACGGATGTACTGCATGGTGTCGTAGATGGCCAGACCCGAGGTCACCACGCCACCCGGCGAGTTGATGTAAAAAGCGATGTCCTTGCTGGGGTTCTCGGATTCGAGGAACAGCAGCTGGGCGCAGATCAGGCTGGCGACTTCGTCAAAGACCTGACCGGTCAGAAAGACGATGCGCTCCTTCAGCAGGCGCGAATAGATGTCATACGACCGCTCGCCCCGGTTGGTCTGCTCGACCACCATGGGAACCAGCGTGTTCATGTAGAGGTCGATCGGGTCTCTCTCGCGCATGGTCCGTCCTTCTTTCGTAAAATCAGCGGGGGCGGGCGCTGATGTCATGGGAACCGGCCTGCCTGCCCGTGGCTTTCATATGGGGAAGGCCACGGGCTTTGCACGCATTAGCGAACAATATTACTCGGCGGCCTTCTTCTTGGCAGCGGCCTTCTTCTTCGGCTTGGCCGGAGCGGCATCGCCCTCGGCGGCCTCGTCGGGGGCCTTGCGCAGATCCTCGACCGACACTTCGTTGTCGGTAATCTTGGCCAGCTCCAGGATGAAGTCCACCACCTTCTCCTCGTAGAGGGGGGCGCGGAGCGATTCAAGGGCTTCCTGGTTCTTCTGGTAGTACTGCAGCACCAGATGCTCCTGGCCCGGATAACGGCGGGCTTCCATCATGATGCCGCGGTTGATGTCTTCCTGGGTCACGGTGATGTTGTTGACCTTGCCGACCTCGGCCAGCAGCAGGCCCAGGCGCACGCGGCGCTCGGACAGGGTCTTGTACTCGGCCTTGAGGTCGTCGTCGCTCTTGCCTTCGTCGGCGGGATCGGCGCGGCCAGCCTCGCGGTCCTGCTCCACCTGCTTCCAGATGGCCTCGAATTCCTGCTCGACCATGCCTGGGGGCACCTCGAAGTCATGACCGCTCGACAGGGCGTCCAGCAGGCCACGCTTGAGCTTCATGCGCGACACGCCGTCCAGCTCGCGGGCGATCTCGTCCTTGATGGCGGTCTTGAGCGCGTCCAGGTTCTCCAGGCCGACCGACTTGGCCAGCTCGTCATCGATGGCGGCGGCCTTGGGGGCGCGCACTTCCTTGACCTTGACCTCGAACAGAGCGGGCTTGCCGGCCAGGGATTCGTTGCCGTAACCCTCGGGGAAGCTGACGTTGACTTCCACGTCCTGCTCGGCCTTCTTGCCCACCAGCTGCTCTTCGAAGCCGGGAATGAAGGTGTTGGAGCCCAGCTTCAGGGAGTAGCCCTCGGCGGTACCGCCGGAGAAGGCCACACCGTCCTGCTTGCCCACGAAGTCGATGACGACCACGTCGCCGTTCTTGGCGGCGCGCTTGACCGGCTCGGAGGATTCGTTGCGCTCGGCGATCTTGGCCAGGGCCTCGTCAACCTCGGTATCGGGAACCACGGCCTTGTCGCGCACCAGATTGATGGTGCCGAAATCCATGGTCTTGATCTCGGGCAGGATTTCCACCGCGACGGTGAACTCCAGATCGGAGCCCTCTTCGTACTTGGTGATTTCGATCTTGGGCTGCATGGCCGGGCGCAGGCCGCCGTCGGTGATGGCCTTGCCGGCGCCGTCGTTGACGGCACCCTCCAGGATCTCGCCCATCACGGCCGAGCCGTACTTCTTGCGCACGATGCCCATGGGAACCTTGCCGGGACGGAAGCCGGGCATGGCCACGGTGCGGGCGATCTCCGCCAGCTTGTCCTGGATCCGGGTCTCGAGTTGTCCCGCGGGAACGACGACCTTGAATTCGCGCTTCAGGCCTTCGGCATTGATCTGGGTTACCTGCATCAGTCTTTCGCCAATCGAATCGAGTGGGTTGAATCCTTACCCCCGCCGGGCAGCACGCATCTGGAATCCGGGCCGGCGTCGTTGGCTGGTGCGGGCGAAGGGATTTGAACCCCCATGGCTTGCGCCGCTGGAACCTAAATCCAGTGTGTCTACCAGTTCCACCACGCCCGCATGGACCGTGCACGCCGGCCGACCCGCACGCGCAGCAACGCGCGCACCAGAGGGCCGCCCCGTCGGGAAGGGTCTGTCTATATCATGTTCGTTTCGAGGGAAACAGGGAAAAGCCGCGCGCCCGATTCTCCGGCAAATTCCTCATGATCGCCCGCTGCTCCGGGCAGTGGGATGAAAGATTGACGTCACCCCGAGAACGCTGGTTGAAAGAGATTTTAAGCTCCCCCATACTCACCGCTTCATACTTAAAGTATTGGGGTGATAAAATGGAAATCGACCGGACCTCAAGCATCGCCTTCCTTCAAATCGACGAAGAAACGAAGCGCGCCCTGCGCGAGTTCCGCGACGTTCTATCACGCCATATCGACAATGTGCTGGATACATTTTACCGCCATGTCGCCAGCAATCCGGCGACCGCCAAGATGTTCGCCAACCCCGAGCGGATGGCCCATGCCCGTTCCATGCAGAAAAAGCATTGGATGGAGAGCGTCTTCCTGGGCCAGTTCGACGACCGCTATTTCGCCCAGGTCAGCGAGATCGGCAAGGTTCATCAGCGCATCGGCCTCGAACCCAAGTGGTACACGGCCGGATATTGCTTCGTTCTGAACATGGTGACCGGCGTCGCCATCGAGCATTACCGCAAGAATCCGCAGCGTCTGGCCCAGGTGCTGGCCGCCGTCAACAAGGCCGCCTTCCTGGACATGGATCTGGCCACCTCGGTTTATATCGAGACCAATACCGCCGCCATCATCGCCCGCGAGCTGGGCTCCAAGGCCGACGTGTTCGAGCGCGAGGTCAAAGGTCTGGTGGGGGCCGTGGCCGCCTCCGCCCACCAGATGGAGAGCACGGCCCAATCCATGACCGACACCGCCGAGGAAACCTCGCGCCAGTCCACCACGGTGGCGGCCGCCGCCGAGGAAGCGACGGTCAACATCCAGACCGTGGCGGCGGCGGCGGAGGAATTGTCCTCCTCCATTTCCGAGATCAGCCGTCAGGTCGCCCAATCGGCCCAGATCGCGTCGAACGCCATGGTCGAGGCCGACCGCACCAATCAGATGGTGCAAAGCCTGGCCGAGGCCGCCAGCAAGATCGGTCAGGTGGTCAAACTGATCAACGATATCGCATCCCAGACCAATCTGCTGGCGCTGAACGCCACCATCGAAGCGGCCCGTGCCGGTGACGCCGGCAAGGGGTTTGCCGTGGTCGCCAACGAGGTCAAAAGCCTGGCCAATCAGACCGGCAAGGCCACCGAGGAGATCGCCGCCCAGATCTCGGCGGTGCAATCGGCCACCCGCGACGCCGTCACCGCCATCGGCGGCATCGCCACCACCATCGGCCAGATCAACGAGATTTCCGGTTCCATCGCCGCCGCCGTCGAGGAACAGGGTGCCGCCACCGGCGAAATCGCCCGCAATGTCCAGCAGGCGGCCCAGGGCACCTCGGAAGTCACCTCGACCATCACTCGGGTGAACATGGCCGCCGCCGACACCGGCACCGCCGCCCGTCAGGTTCTTGACGCCGCGTCGGGCCTGTCGCGCAATTCCGCTCAGTTGGAAACCCAGGTCAATCTTTTCGTCTCGCAGATCCGCGCCGGCTGAGGATTTCCTTAAGGGGGCGGCGGCTCCGCCCCCTTTTTCCCTAGCCCTTCAACAGCGCCCTGATCCGGGCTGACGCCGCCACCTTCCCGGTGGCGGAATAGGCCTCGTGATTGGCCTCGATATCGCCGAGATCATAGAGATAATTGACCATCAGCCCCGCCGATTGGCGCAGGCCGTTGGCCGACATATCCGCCATCCAGTTCAGACGCTCGATCCTGGCGCCGTTGGACAGATGAAAATGAGCCACCGGGTCGAGAGCCCCCTGCCCTCCCCCCTTCTTCTCCCGCGCCAGATAGCGGGAGGCCAGCCGGGTCAAGGGGCCTTCCAGGGCTTCGGCCAGCAACGGCTCGGCGGTCCAATCGGGCTCGGACAGCAGGGCCTTGAGGCTGCCCTTGGCACCCAACCCGCCGGTCAGATGGCGCAGCGCCTTGTGCTCGGGCGCGGTCAGCAATCCCGGCTCACCCGTGGTCAAGCGCTCGTCCAGCCAACGGCGGAACCCCGGAATCGGCGATAACGTGGCAAACGTCTTGATCTGCTTGAACTCACGCGACAGATCGTCCACCACGCGCTTGATCAGGAAATTGCCGAAGCTGATTCCCGCCAGTCCGCGCTGGGCGTTGTTGATGGAATAGAAGATGGCGGTATCGGCCTGCTCCACATCCCCCAGGGGTGCAGTGGGATCGAGCAGATCCTGAACGTTTCCGGCCATGTCCTTGACCAGGGCCACCTCCACGAAGATCAGCGGCTCGTCGGGCATGCGCGGATGAAAGAAGGCATAGAGCCGCCGGTCGGAATCCAGGCGGTTCTTGAGATCGGCCCAGCCCTGAATGGCATGCACCGCCTCGTATTCCATGATCTTTTCCAGCACCAAGGCCGGCGAGCGCCAGGTTATGCGCTCCAGAACCAGGAAGCCCACGTCGAACCACGAGGCCAGCAATCCCTTGAGATCGGCTTCCAATGGCGCCAGATCGGGCTCGTCACGGCCAAGGGTTATCAGTTCGGCCCGCAAATCCACCAGGAACTTGACCCCTTCCGGCAGGGCGTTGAACTGGGTCAGCAGGCGCAGTCGCGGCGGCTCCAGGGCCTGGCGCAGGGCGGCCTCCGCCCGGTTGCGGGCCGTGTCTCCCACCGCGGCCGCCAGGCCCGACACCGCCTGATCCACCAAAGAGCGGTCGGGCCCGTATTCATGGGCCAGCACCTTAAGGAACCTGACCCGCCCTTCCGCCGACAGGGAAAGATAGGCCCGCCCCAGGGCGGCGGCACGGGCACGGGCCGAGACCTCGCCGCCCCTCGCCTCCAGGCAGGCGTCGAGTTGCCCGCGCAGACGGCTGAGGTCGGATTCGGGCAGATGGGCCGCCAGGGGTGGGACTTCACCGGCGCCGTCACTGAAGGCGATGTCACGCCAGACTTGCGCCAGCCCCCTCAGCCGCTCCAGCAATGTGGCCGCCTTGGTCTGATTGCGGCCCGGATCCTTCAACTCGCTCATGGGAGAAGCCCTCTGTCCCAACGCCCGACGCCTTATGCCCGGCGCCTTATGCCCGGCGCCTTATGATCGAATCGCTTCGTCCTTTGGGCAAGCCTGCAGCATCAGTTTATCAGGAGTGTAACCTCGGCGAACCGATGGCGAGGTTGGCCGGCGCTCAACCGGTCAGAACCGCCGGCAGAGCCTCGGGCAAATCCTCGGCGATCAGGCCCGGCCCGGCCCGCAACGCTGCCTGAGCGTGCAGCCAGGCAGCGGCAGCGGCGGCGGCAAAGGCCTCCATCCCCTGAGCCATCAGGCCAACCATGAGTCCCGCCAGCACGTCGCCCGATCCGGCCGTGGCCAGCCAGGGCGGCGCGTCGGCGGTGATGATCGCCCGCCCGTCGGGGTGGGCCACCACCGTATCCGGCCCCTTCAGCAGCACCACCGCCCCCGCGCGCCGCGCCGCCGCCAGGGCCCGGTCGAGCCGGCTGCCGGCCACGTCGCCGAACAGCCGGACGAATTCGCCGTCATGCGGCGTGAGAACGATATTGTCGGACAGGCGGGCGAACAGCCGCTCCGCCTGTCCGGCGAAACCGGTCAGGGCGT
>JACQAD010000375.1 GCA_016195125.1 Magnetospirillum sp. | reverse complement strand
GGTGCCGCCCCGGGTGATGGGGCTGGGGCCGGTTCCGGCCATCGGCAAGGCGCTGTCTCGCGCCGGGCTTTCCGTGAAGGATCTCGATCTGATCGAGATCAACGAAGCCTTCGCCGTTCAGGTACTGGGCTGCGTCAGCCAATTGGGGATGAGTGCCGATGATTCCCGTCTCAACCCCAATGGCGGCGCCATCGCCATCGGTCATCCCCTGGGCTGCTCGGGCGCCCGTCTGGCTCTGACCGCCGCGCGGCAATTGCAGCGCAGCGGTGGCCGCTATGCCGTCGTGTCCTTATGCATCGGCGTCGGCCATGGTCTCGCCGCCGTCATCGAGCGGGTCTGATGCTGGCCGAAATCGTGGTTCACGCCGATTCCACCCCGGCAGGGATCAGGCGGGTGGCTCTGGCCCGTGCCCTGGCACAATCCCATGGCGCCCGATTGGTGGGAGTGGGTGAGGGGGTGACAAGTCCCGAAGGGCTGGCCGAGTGGCGTCCGGTGAAAGGATTGCGTCCTCTGGCTCTGCACGCCCGCTACGCCGATCTCACCATCATGGGGCAGACGCCTTTCGGAGCTCCCGATCACGTTACCGACCTGCTGATGAATGTGGGCCGTCCGCTGCTGGTGGTGCCCCTGCATGGCAGCTTCCCGGTCGTGGGCCAGCGTGTGCTGGTGGCCTGGAATGCCAGCCGCGAGGCGACACGGGCGGTGTTCGATGCCCTGGCGTTGCTCAAGAAGGCGTCGCTGGTGACGGTGATGACCATGGATGCCGACGTGGACGAGGGCAGGGTGGCCGGCGCCGATATCAGCCTGGCCCTGGCCCGCCATGGCGTGGCCGTCGAGATCGTCCACTCCACTCTGGGCGATCTCGACGCGGGAAACGCCCTGCTGTCGCGGGCCTCCGATTGTGGCGCCGATCTGCTGGTGATGGGGGCGTTCGGCCATTCGCCCCTGCGCGAGAAGGTGCTGGGCGGAGCGACCCGGCATATCCTGGGGCACATGACCGTACCGGTGCTCCTGTCACATTGACGATGTTTCATTCGACCCCCTCCGGGGCTTGGGCCACAATCCGCTCCGGTTATTGACGGAGTGTGGTTATGACGGATTGCCTGGATTTCTACATCGACGGTGCCTGGGTCAAGCCGGTACGCGGCGGCAAGGCTCTTGATGTCGTCAACCCAGCCACCGAGACGGTGTCCGGCCGCGTCGCCCTGGGGGGCGCCGATGACGCCGTCCGGGCCATCGAGGCGGCGTCACGGGCCTGTCCCGCCTGGGCGGCGACACCCCTTTCCCAGCGGATTGAATTGCTGGCGGCGGTCACCGCCGGGTTCGAGCGCCGGCTTGACGAGATCGCCGATGCCATCACCGATTTCAAGACGGCGCTGTCGGTGGCCAAATCCTACGCCTTCGAGCGCAAGCAGGGCTCCACCCTGGTGGTCAAGGAACCGGTGGGGGTGGTCAGTCTGATCACGCCGTGGAACTGGCCCATGAATCAGGTGGCCTGCAAGGTGGTGCCGGCTCTGGTGACCGGTTGTGCCATGGTGCTGAAGCCCAGCGAGTTCGCCCCCTTCAGCGCCCGCCTTCTGGCCGAGATCATCCACGAGGCCGGGGTGCCGGCCGGCGTGTTCAACATGATCTTCGGCGAAGGCCCCGAGATCGGGCCGGTGATGTCGTCCCATCCCCTGGTGGACATGGTGTCGCTGACCGGCTCCAACGGGGCGGGAAGCTCGGTGATGCGTGAAGCCGCCGCCACGATCAAGAAGGTCTCCCTGGAATTGGGCGGCAAGTCGGCCAACCTGATCCTGGCCTCGGCCGATTTCAAGCGGGCGGTGGGCCATGGCGTCAAACTGATGATGAACAACACCGGCCAGAGCTGTAACGCGCCGTCGCGGATGTTCGTTCCCGCCGAGCGGCTGGAGGAGGCTGAAATCCTGGCCGCCGAGATCTGCGCCGGGATCAAGGTCGGCGATCCCCGCGATCCCGAAACGGTGATGGGCCCCATCGCCAATGTCCGTCAGTTCGAGCGGGTGCGCTCGCTGATCCGCCAGGGCATGGACGAGGGTGCCAGGCTGGTGTGCGGCGGGTCCGAGCGGCCCGATGGACTGGACAAGGGCTATTTCGTCCGTCCCACCGTGTTCAGCGGGGTGACCGATCAGATGAGCATCGCCCGCCAGGAGATTTTCGGGCCGGTGCTGTGCCTGCGCCCCTACAAAGATCTCGATGATGCCGTCCGCGGCGCCAATGATTGCGATTACGGCCTCTCGGGATACGTTTATGCCGGCGATCTGGATGAGGCGCGGGCTGTGGCGCGGCGTCTGCGCACCGGCATGGTTCATCTGAACGGCGCCCTGTCCCATCCCGGCGGTCCCTTCGGCGGCATCAAGCAATCAGGCGTCGGCCGGGAATGGGGTGAGGCCGGGTTCGAGGAATTCCTCGAATCCAAGACCCTGTTCGGCTCCGATCCGGCCCCCAAGTCATGATGGAAACCGGCTTTTTTTCCATCGGCGGAGTGGGGCAGGTGGATGCCGACATCGCCTTCGTCCTGGCCAAGGCCGCCGAGCTCAATCTGCCCAGCCTGGGATCCATGGGACCGGTGGCGGCGCGGGCCGAATTCGCCCGGCGTCTGTCGCGGACCAACCCGCCGCCGCCCGAGGGGGTGGAGGCTCGAGACATCGTCATCGCTGACGGTCTGCGCGGCCGTCTGTATCAGCGTCAGGGCGGAGCCACGGTTGCGGCGGTGCTGCTCTATTTCCACGGCGGCGGCTTCGTGGTCGGCGATCTCGAGACTCATGACGCCCAGTGCCGGATCATGGCCCTGCGCTCGGGCTCGGCGGTGGTGGCGGTGGATTACCGGTTGGGGCCGGAGCATCCCTATCCCGCCGCCATCGAGGACGGCATCGTCGCGCTGAAATGGGCCGACAGGGAATTCGCCGGCAAGGCCCTGGGCATCGGCGGCGACAGTGCCGGCGGGTCTCTGGCGGCGGTGACGGCCCTGCATGCCCGTGACCTGGGGATCGAATTGGCGGCGCAATTGCTGATCTATCCGGCGGTGGATCAGGCCGGGGACTTCCCCTCGCGCCGGCGCCTGGCCCAGGGCTATCTGCTGACCCAGCCCGATATCGAGTGGTTCACCGAGCAATATTTCGTCGGCCGCTCCGGCCCGGTGCTGGAACCCGACGCCTCGCCGCTCCGAGCCCTTTCCCATGCCGGACTGGCGCCGGCCCTGGTGCTGACCTGCGGCTTCGATCCCTTGGTGGATGAGGGTGACGCCTATGCCGAGGCTCTGAGGCAAGCGGGGGTGCCGGTGCGCCATGTCCGTCTTGAGGGGGCCATCCATGGCTGCCTCGGTCTGGCGGCCTATGTGGGGGCGGGCAAGGCGGCCTTGGACGAGGTCTGCCGCTTCTGGGTCTCGGCCATTTCCTGATATCGTTGAACGGCCGTTCAATCGGCATTGACTCCGCCTCCAAAATGAATGACCATTCAGTCACAGTGAATGGTCATTCATTTCGAGGAAGCCATGTCCGATCAGGTTCTGTCCGTTTCCCGCCGTGGCGCCGTGATGGTGCTGACCTTGGCCAGTCCGCCGGTCAACGCCCTGAGCCGCGCCCTGATCAAGGCGCTGCATGCCGTCATGGATCAGGTGGGGGCCGATAAGAGCATTCGGGTGGTGCATCTCCGCTCCGAGCAAAAGGCGTTCTGCGCCGGTGCCGATCTGGCCGAGATGCGCGAGAATCTGGCCAATCCCGATCTGGTGGATACCCAGATCGCCTTCGTCCGCGACCTTCAGAACGTCCTGAAGCGCATCGAGACTCTGCCGCTGGCGACCCTGGCCGAGGTCGGAGGGGCGGCCATGGGCGGGGGGCTGGAACTGGCCCTGGCCTGCGACTTCCGCATCGCCGCCCACGAAGCCAAGCTGGCCCTGCCCGAGGTCAATCTCGGCCTGATCCCCGGCGCCGGCGGCACCCAGCGCCTGACCCGGCTGTGCGGCCCCGCCATCGCCAAGCGCCTGATCCTGGGCGCCGAGATCCTTGACGGCGAGAGTGCTGCCGCCCTGGGCATCGTCCATTGGTCGGCGCCGCGCTCCGAGTTGGCGGAGAAGGCCGAGGCCCTGGCCGACCGGCTGGGGGGATTGCCGCGTGCCGCCATCGCCGCATCCAAATCCTGCATCGCCGCCTCCCTCGACCCCAGCCGTGACGGCTATGAGGAAGAACTGGCGGCGACCCGCGACCTGTTGCTGCACGAACCCGAGACCCGTGCCCGGGTCGAGGCGTTTCTTTCCAAATAATCATCCATTCCAAGGAGCCTGGATCATGAAGTTCGAGGATAAAGTCGCCCTGGTGACCGGCGGTGCGTCGGGAATTGGCCTGTGCACGGTCCAATCCATGGCCGAGCTTGGCGCCGACGTGCTGATCGCCGATATCAATGCCGAGGCCGGCGAGAAGGCAGCCGCCGATATCCGCGCCAAGGGCGGTAAGGCCGAGTTCGTCCGCCTGGACGTCACCGACAAGGCCTCCATCGCCAAGGTCCGTGACCACGTGCTGGGCACCAAGGGACGCCTCGACATTCTGTGCAATGTGGCGGGTTGGGGGCATATCCAGCCCTTCGTCGATAATGACGACGCCTTCATCGCCAAGGTCATGGGGCTCAACCTCAACGGCCCCATCGAGCTGATCCGCGCCTTCTTCCCCTCCATGATCGAGAGGAAGGGCGGCAAGATCGTCAACGTCTCCTCGGATGCCGGCCGGGTCGGATCCTTGGGCGAGAGCGTCTATTCGGCGGCCAAGGGCGGCCTGATCGCCTTCTCCAAATCCCTGGCCCGCGAGGGTGCCCGCTACGGCATCAACGTCAACGCCATCTGCCCCGGCCCCACCGACACGCCGCTGCTCAAATCCGAGCCGGAGAAGTTCCTGGAGGCCTTCCTCAAGGTCATCCCCATGCGCCGCTTCGGCAAGCCCTCGGAAGTGGCCGATTCCATCGTCTTCATGGCCAGCAACCGCGCCGATTACATCACCGGCCAGGTTCTGTCGGTCAATGGCGGCATCACCATGGTGGGCTGACGCCCGATCGTAATTTCAGACAAGAGGAATATCCCATGCGCAAGTTCAAGGCCGCCGATTACAAGGCCCAGCATTTCGATTGGCAGGTGGACGGCAAGGTCGCCACCCTGACGCTGAACCGCCCCGACAAGAAGAACCCGCTGACGTTCGACTCCTATGGCGAGTTGCGCGACCTGTTCGAGAATCTGGTCTACGCCACCGACGTCAAGGCGGTGGTGGTCACCGGGGCCGGCAACAATTTCTGCTCGGGCGGCGACGTGCACGAGATCATCGGGCCGCTGACCAAGATGGCGATGCCCGAGCTGCTGGAATTTACCCGCATGACCGGCGATACCGTCCGAGCCATGCGCAATGCGCCGCAGCTGATCATCAGCGCCATCGACGGCATCTGCGCCGGGGCCGGCACCATGCTGGCCTGTGCCTCCGACATCCGTCTGGGGACGGCCAAGTCCAAGGTGGCGTTCCTGTTCGTGCGGGTCGGTCTGGCCGGCGCCGATATGGGGGCCTGCACCCTGCTGCCCCGCCTGATCGGCCTGTCGCGCGCCGCCGAACTGCTCTACACCGGCCGGGCCATGGGCGGCGAGGAGGCTGAACGGGTTGGCTTCTACAACTCGCTGCACACGTCGGAAGAGATCCTGGATGCCGCCACCAAGCTGGCCAAATCCCTGGCCGACGGTCCCACCTTCGGTCACGCCATGACCAAGAAGATGCTGTGGCAGGAATGGAACCACGGTCTGGGCGAGTGCATCGAGGCCGAGGCTCAGGCCCAGGCCATCTGCATGCAGACCAAGGATTTCGAGCGTGCCTATGTGGCGTTCGCCAACAAGCAATCGCCTGTGTTCGAAGGCAATTAAGGAAGCCTGCAATGAGTGACGCCTCGTTCCTCGATTGGCCCTTTCTCGACCAGACCCACCGTGACTTCGCGGGAGCGCTGGAAGACTGGGCCAACAAAACCCTCCCGGGATTGTGCCCCGAGGACGAGGCCCACGGCCCCGCCATGGATCAGATCGCCCGACGCCTGGTCGCGGCTCTGGGACAGGCGGGTTTCCTCAAGGCCGCCATTCCCGCCGCCCATGGCGGGCGATCAAAGGATTTCGACGTTCGGGCCATCTGCCTGGGCCGGGAAATCCTCGCCCGCCATGCCGGCCTTGCCGATTTCGCCTTTGCCATGCAGGGCTTGGGCAGTGCCGCCATCACCCTGTTCGGCACGCCCGAGCAGCAGGCCCGCTATCTGCCCAAGGTGGGGACCGGCGAGGCCATCGCCGCCTTCGCCATTTCGGAAGCCGACGCTGGCTCGGATGTGGGGGCCATGACGACGCGGGCAGTCAGGGATGGCGATCATTACGTCATCGACGGCGCCAAGACCTGGATCTCCAATGCCGGGCTGGCCGATTTCTACACCGTCTTCGCCCGCATCGGAGACGAGCCCGGCGCCAAATCCCTGGCGGCTTTCGTGGTCGATGCCGCCACGCCGGGCCTCAGCGTGTCCGAGCGCATCGACGTGATCGCTCCCCATCCCCTGGGCTCGCTCAAATTCGAGTCCCTGCGGGTTCCCGCCGCCAATATGCTGGGCAAGCCGGGCGAGGGCTTCAAGGTGGCCATGAGCGTGCTGGATGTGTTCCGCACCACCGTCGGTGCCGCCGCCCTGGGCTTTGCCCGGCGTGCCATGGACGAGGCTCTGACGCGGTCGCTGAAGCGCAAGGCCTTCGGCTCGCGCCTCGCCGACTTCCAGCTGATCCAGGCCAAGATCGCCGACATGGCGGTGGCCATAGATACCTCGGCCCTGCTGATCTACCGCTCTGCCTGGACCAAGGACACCAAGGGCGGACGGGTGACGCGCGAGGCCTCCATGGCCAAGCTTCACGCCACCGAACAGGCCCAGATGGTCATCGATCAGGCGGTGCAGATCTGGGGTGGGCTGGGTGTGGTCAGCGGCGTGATGGTCGAGCAGCTCTACCGTGAGATCCGGGCGTTGCGCATCTATGAAGGCACCAGCGAGGTTCAGAAACTGGTCATCGCCGCCAAGCTCTACGAGACTCTGGAATGATGGGCGTGCCCCAGCCCCTGGCCGGGCGTCATGCCCTGGTCACCGGCGGCGGGCGCGGCATCGGCGCCGCCATCGCCCGTCAATTGCTGAGCCTGGGCGCCCATGTCACCATCACCGGCCGTGATGTCGCCCGGGTGACGGCGGCAGCGGCGGAATGGGGTGACCGGGCCGCCGGAATCAAGATGGACGTCACCGATCCCGGCAGTATCGAGGCCGGCATCAAGGGTGCCTCCGACCATTTCGGTCCCATCGCCATCCTGATCAACAATGCCGGAATCGCCAAGGCGGCGCCCTTCGCCAAGACCGACCTTGCCCTGTGGGAGGACATCCTGCGCACCGATCTTACCGGCGCCTTTCTCTGTGCCCAGGCGGTATTGCCGGGCATGCTGGGACTGGGATGGGGCAGGGTGGTCAATGTGGCCTCCACTGCCGGGCTGACCGGGCTGGCCTATTGCACCGCCTATTGCGCCGCCAAGCACGGGCTGATCGGCCTGACCCGCGCTCTGGCCATGGAACTGGCCAGCAAGAAGGTCACCGTCAACGCCGTCTGTCCCGGCTATACCGATACCGACATCGCGCGCGAGACCATCGCCAATATCGTCGCCAAGACCGGCCGCTCGCCCGAGGAGGCCCTGGCCGGTCTGGTGGCCGGCAACCCGCAAAAGCGCCTGATCGCGCCTGAGGAAGTGGCCGAGGCTGTGGCGTGGCTGTGCCTGCCCGGCTCGGGCTCCATGACCGGGCAAAGCATCGCCGTGGCCGGAGGGGAGTTGATGTAACGGTTGACGGCATCCCCATGCCGGTATAGTCGGATTCTTGAAATCTTCCAATCGGGGCGGGATGCGCAATGGACCACAAGCCGAGCACTGTTCACGACGTCAAGGCCCAGGTCACCGATGAAGCCCTGGTCCTGCGCCGCCGCAGCCAGATCATCACCGCCGCCGTCGAACTGTTCTCGCACCAGGGCTTCTACCGCACCACCATCCAGGACGTCGCCAAGAAGGCGGGGGTTTCCGCCGGCCTGATCTACCAATATGTCAGCGACAAGGAAGATGTCCTGTTGCTGGCCTTGCTGTCGGTTCTGGAATCCTACAAGCAGGAGATTCCGGCCGCGCTCGAAGGGCTTTCCGATCCGCTGGAACGCTTCTGGGCCGCTATCCGCGCCTATTGCCGGGTGGTGGACCAGCGCCGCGAGGCCACGGTCCTGGCCTATCGCTCCACCAAGTCTCTGCCCGATGAGCGCCGCCAGCTGATCAAGGCCTGCGAGATCGAGACCAACGGCATGATCGCCGCCTGCCTGACCGACTGCGTCAAGGCCGGACTGATGCGTGAGGTCAACGTCGAACTGGTGACCTACCAGCTGGTCACCTTCGCCCATTCCTGGGCGTTGAAGCACTGGCGCCTCAAGGAATTGTGCACCCTGGAGCAATACGTGGCCGAGGGGCTGGACTTTTTCGCCCAGGCCTTGCTGACTGCGGAGGGGTGGAAGCACCAAAGGAAGATCGGGGCAGAGTGACGGGGCGCACTCTCCGCCAGGGAAAGCGCACCCCGCCCAAGTTTATTTCTTCAAGATCCAGATTGTGCCGGTTCCGGGGCGATAGAGAGACAGGCAGTCCGTCTTGCCGCTGTGGTCGTAGTCGAACGCGAAAATCCTGTCGGCGGGTGACTTCAGGTCGTAGCCGCCGATGCCGTTGCCGG